>JAGQQC010000463.1 GCA_020426395.1 Planctomycetaceae bacterium | reverse complement strand
CAAAGATTTCCGCTCTACCGAAATATTGTTCGCCAGGAAACAGGGTTTCCCATAATGCAATAAAAATTTGAGCAGTGATTCACCATACCAACTGCTATTCAACACCAATATCTCGTCAATGTCTTTAAGAGTGAGCAGAGAGGTAAGGCTGTCACAAAGCATTGCCTGAATCTGTTTTCCCGCCATGAGCGCGCGAGCGGAAACTGGATCGAACAACGCGCGAACCTGAACGCGTTGGCGCAGACGCTGCAAAGCGGGTTGAAAGGTGGAATCCCATTGGGTTCCGACCCCCAGAACTCCGAATTTGATCATCAGGTTCGCTTGCCGGTTGAAAAGAGATGAAAAAACGACTGTCTCGCAGAACAGCGCAATATCCAGTGAATTGAATCTTCGCCGAATCCTACGCTCGCCGCTTTCTGCCCATGCCCCAAGAATTTGCCTCTGGACAGAAAAGAGGATTGCCTTCGCCGATTTTTTATCGGGAAGGCAACACTCAGTCTTAGATCATATTAACAATTCAGGAGGGGATTGTAGAAATTAAACAGCGTCCAGTGCCTGTTTCAAGTCACCAATGATGTCATCAATATCTTCAATACCCACCGAAAGCCGCACAAAATCAGGAGTAACACCCGTTGCGGCTTGTTCTTCCGGTGTCAACTGTTGATGAGTTGTGCTGGAGGGATGAATGATCAACGATTTTGCATCACCCACATTCGCCAAGTGCGAGAAGAGATTCAGATTGTTGATTAACTTGATCCCATTCGCCTGTTGTTCGGCGGGAGAGGAACCGGCGATTCCAAATCCAAAGACCGCTCCGGCTCCCTTCGGCAGATATTTTTGTCCCAATTCGTATTGCGGATGCGATTTCAAGCCCAGGTAATTTACCCAGGAAACTTTCGGGTGATCGTCCAGAAATTCAGCGACAGCCAATGCGTTGGAACAATGTCGTTCCATACGAAGATGCAACGTCTCCAATCCCTGTAACAACAGGAATGCGTTGAACGGTGACATGGCCGCTCCAATATCGCGTAAACCCTGTGTTCGGGCTTTAATGATGTAAGGAATATTCATCGGCCCGAAGACCTCCATGAACTTCATACCGTGATAACTTGGATCAGGCTCAGTCATGCAGGGGAATTTTCCGTTGTCCCAGGGGAATCCCCCTTTTTCGATAATAATTCCCCCGATGCTCGTTCCATGTCCACCGATAAATTTCGTACAGGAGCTCACCACCACATCAGCGCCGAAGTCCATCGGACGACACAGATAGGGGGAGGCCAGTGTGTTATCGACGATCAAAGGAACTCCCGCATCATGGGCGATTTTGGCAATCGCTTCGAAATCGGGCACGTCACAACGTGGGTTTCCAATCGTTTCGAGGTAAACAGCTCGCGTATTTTCGTCGATCGCTTCTTTGAAGTTATTCGGATCGGATTGTTCGACGAATTTGCAACCGATGCCCAGTTTCGGCAGGGTGTAGTGGAACAGGTTGTATGTACCGCCATACAAACTGGAGGCAGAAACAATATTCTGACCTGACTCTACGATATTCAAAATGGCAAGCGTTTCTGCGGCCTGTCCGGAAGCAACCGCGAGTGCTCCCGATCCCCCTTCAAGTGCCGCCAACCGTTTTTCCAGCACATCACAAGTCGGGTTCATAATCCGGGAGTAAATATTCCCGAATTCCTGGAGCGCGAAGAGGTTCGCAGCATGATCGGTATCATTGAAGACGTAAGAAGTTGTCTGATAGATCGGAACAGCGCGGGCATTTGTTGCCGAATCAGGTTCATGTCCGGCGTGCAGACATTCAGTGCCAAATTTACGTGGGGTTTCGCTCATGGATTTCACTCCTCCCCGATCAAGTAGAACAATTCCGGGGATTTCGTAGAGAGGCTGGATCGTGTATGAATTGAAGTCCGAACCTCTCCTTAGACAGAGAAAATACCCCTCTGTATTGTGGACGGTTCAGCACAATGCGTTCGAGAGAGAATCGACACAAAATACGAACCAACATCGTAGGCAGACCAGCCTCAAAATTCAAACCGAACAGCCCCTGGAGGGAGAATTAACGAAGAAGTCCAACCCTTTGTTTCCCAACATTGGGAATCCCGTTGGCAAGACTGAACCCTTGCCGTTATAACGGGTTAACTTCAAACCGCTTTCTCCATAAACTTCACTGAAGCGAAAGGCTTACCTGCTCAGCCCAGTGTTATTGGAACCTGTTCATGCGACTGTTGAGTTACAACATACATAAAGGCATCGGAGGGCGAGATCGTCGATATCGTCTCGAACGGATCTGCGAAGTGATCGAGGAACAAAACCCCGATCTCATCTGCCTGCAGGAAGTCGACAACAACGTCCGTCGCTCAAAATTCCATGATCAAGCCGAACTCCTGGCCAAATACTTTTCGCTTGAACACAAGTTGTATCAACTGAATGTGAAACTAAAATCGGGAGGATACGGCAACCTGATCCTTTCCCGATGGAAATTCAACCATTCAGAGCAGATTTCACTGCAATTGAACTCTAAAAAAAACCGAGGCGCTCAAATGTGCCTGGTCGATACCCCTGAGGGAAAACTGCATCTGGTAAACTGGCACCTGGGACTTGCCGAAAAAGAACGTCTCTGGCAGGCCCGCAAACTCTTGATGCACACTACTTTCAAAAAATTCGCCCAGCATCCGACGGTGATCATTGGGGATACGAATGACTGGCGAAATAACCTGGCAAATGGTCCTTTCGCGCATCAGGATTTTCGCCATATTACGCGGCCTGCATCAAAGTTCCGCTCCTTTCCGGCTTACATGCCGATGGGGTCGCTTGATAAACTTTTCGTCAATCATGGTTTGAAGATTAAACACACACATCTCGTTCGTTCACTCAAAACACGGGACGCTTCCGATCACCTTCCCCTGGTGGTAGATTTTCATTTTCGGACTCCCCAGATGAGCCAGATTGAACAAGAAATCGGGACAGAAGATCCGCCAGCAGGGGGACAAGGCGGGTGAATCATTTTCTCGGGCCACGTTTTACGATCAACTTTTTAGTTCAAATCCCACTATCAGCCTGAAGAATCAGTCCTGTGAGTTCACGTTCCACCTCCTCACCATCCCCATCCCAATCAATCACTTTTGACACCCAATACGACTGGGTGTCGCCAACTCACGTTCTGTTCGGCTGGGATCGTCGGTATGAACTGGCGAACCTGATCAAGAGTGAAATCAAACGAGTGTTTGTCGTCTCCGGTTCCAAACGACTGAACAGCAATGGTTACATTCAGGAACTTTTGCTGACGCTCAATGACGAAGGAATCGACACCAAACCACTGGCCAATATCCCCCGTGAGCCACTAGTTGTCGATGTGGATGAAGCGACAACCAGGCTCCGCGAATTCAATCCCGGCAAGGGAGATGCCGTTCTAGGTATTGGCGGGGGCTCGGCAATCGACCTTGCCAAAGCGGTCGCGGCGATGGCAACAAATCGGGAAGGGGAGAGCGTACAGGATTACCTGGAAGGAGTTGGGAAAGGTTATCAACTGACCGAAGATCCGTT
>JAGQQC010000462.1 GCA_020426395.1 Planctomycetaceae bacterium | reverse complement strand
CATCCGCCGAACCGGAATTGTTCCACAACTTGGCCGACCGTGTATTCGGTGACATGATGATGGGACATGAAAGCGATCGGTTTACCGAGCAGGGCTCGAACCAGGTTTGAGAGTCGATAACGGCTGGGAGTTGACATGATGATGTACCCCCCCGGTTTCAGAAATTTTTTCATTTCCCGTAGGAGTTGCAGCGGGTCCGGAACATGTTCCCAGAGATTGTTGCAAACGACGACGTCGAAGTATTCCTCGGCATAGGGGCCTTCGTAGGCATCGCCGACACAAAAATCGATTTTCGGGAAATGCTGGTGGGCATATTTGATGGCCGTCAGGGAATAATCGAGACCGGTCATTTCCGACGAGGGGAATTCGTCAAGGATAAGTTGAGTAATATGACCTTCTCCACAACCGAGATCGAGGATTTTCATTGGTTCTGAAAATGATTTGGCCGCTTCTTTGAGCAAATCGATCGTGATGCCAAACCGGCGTTGATGGAACTGGCTGTCGATTTGTTCTTCCACATTATAAGGATCTGCCTCAGAGTATTCGTCACTCGCTTCCAGTTTGCTGGGATGCAGAAAAACTTTGAATCCCTCCGGATGGCAGGCAAAATAACTTCCCTCTGGTTGCGATTCCCACTGTTGTAAATCACAACCATCCGTTTCGAGGTCCAGAGGTCGATTCAGTTGATAGTTGTAATACTTTTCGTGAGACATTCGAATCCGTTCTCTTCCTGCTTGGATTTCAATGGAATTCTGCAATGGGTTGTTGTCGGCAAGGCCTTGAAGCAGATGCCGTCAGCCTAAAAAATGTTTGGCCCGTGGTCACAACCGCGACCCACAGTATTTGCAGTGAATCGCGTCGAAATCGTGCCCTTCGGACATGCATTCTGGACAGACCTGGGTTGTTACTTTCTTGCTATTGCCACTTCCCGCTTGGGAGAGTTCTGCGGAGACAATTCCAGTGGGAACGATGATAAAACAGTAACCCAGGATCATCATGAAGGAAGCGAGTGCTTTGCCGGGAACGGTTGTCGGGGCTGTGTCGCCATAACCGACCGTTGTCATGGTGACAATTGCCCAATACATGCTTTGGGGAATTGAGTTGAATCCTTCGTTGTTTCCCCCCTCGATTAAATGCATGGCGGAGCCGACAATGACGACAGCAATTAAAACGAACGTAATGAAAACGGCAACTTTGGAACGAGCCGACCAGATTGCCTGGCGGAGAGCGGTTGCTTCCGAAAGCATGTGCGTTAATTTGAAGACGCGAAAGACTCTCATTAACCGGAAAGATCGAACCACGGTAAGACGAGTGAGTGTTTCTGCATCCATGAAGAGTGTCAAGTAGGTGGGAATGATCGATAGTAGGTCAATCAATCCGTAAAAGCTAAAAATATATCTCAACGGACGACGGGCACAAATAACTCGTGCAGCATATTCCAGC
The DNA here is from genome assembly GCA_020426395.1 of Planctomycetaceae bacterium. GTDB lineage: Bacteria > Planctomycetota > Planctomycetia > Planctomycetales > Planctomycetaceae > Polystyrenella. Next base: position 2,110 of record JAGQQC010000462.1, on the reverse strand, counting down.
GTAAACAGAATGGTAAAGATCCATTCTACTATATCAATGAGAACTTTGTTGGGTAGATAGATTGAAGAGACGCTTTCCAGTATCACGATCAGGATGCTGATTAGAATCGCGATCAACAGCAATACATCGAACAGTTTGCCGGAAGGGGTGTCCGCTTCGAAGATGATTTCATACCACTTGTCCCGCCAGGTTTGGGGAGACTGTTCAGAATAATCGGAATTACTCATGGTTGGGGTCACATTCCGTGTCGGGGTTACAATCCGTGTACTTCGAATCCTTCTCGATAGTTTCGGCGAACGAGTTCGTTGGCTTCAGGAAGATTCGTGACCTGCATCTGGTCGGCATCCCATTTCAAGACTTGCCCGGGGAACCGGTTCGCGACGACACCTAATAATAAAGCTTCTGTCAAAGGACCGCCATAGCTGAAACTGGAGATCGTCGGCCCCCCATTCAGGCAGGCATCGACCCATTCGTGGTAATGATTTTTGATGTCCAGCTTGGGTAACTCAACGGGAATCGATTGACCATCAATGAAAACCTGGGGATCGGCAACATGTGGGAGCAGGAGAGTTCCTTTTTCTCCGACGAACAGCGCAGCTTGATTGGGAAGCGTGACTGATTCCGGCAAGTTGAATTGGGAACGATCGGGAGGGGCCGCGGCGCCGTCGGACCATTTCCAGGATAAGGTTTCGGTGGTGAAGTCCGTGCCGGGGAATTCGTATTCGACCAAATTCTGTTCTGGATGCCCTACGCCAGTGGGAGGACGACAAGTCGTCTTCGCCCAACTTGGAGCAGTCAGTTGCAGAGCACGATAAGGGGTGTCGCAGATATGTACGCCCATGTCACCGAGTGTTCCGGTTCCGAAATCAATCAAGCGTCGCCATTGACTGCGATGGTATTTCCCTTTCTTGTATGGCCGTGCCGCTGCTGTGCCCAGCCAAAGATCCCATTTCAACGTTTCCGGAATGGGATCTTCCCCTTCAAATGCGGGACCATCATAGCCCCAGTTTTTGTGCGACCAGACATAAACCTGGCTGACTTTTCCAATGACCCCTTCCTGAATTAGTTGCGTTGTGCCGCGATACTGTGGAGAAGAGGAAACCTGAATTCCCATTTGAGTCGGCAGTTGTTTTTGCTCGGCGAGCAAGCGAAGTTGTCGTGCTTCGTAGATGTCGTGAGTGAGTGGTTTCTGGCAGTAGACAGGTTTGTTATGGTTCAGGGCCATCATCGCGGCAGGGGCATGAGTATGGTCGGGAGTTGAAACAACGACAGCGTCAATTGAATCCGCCATTTCTGCGAAGAGTTGACGAAAATCGGAATAGGTTTTGGCGCTGGGAAACTTTTGGGAGGCTTCCGCCAGAATAGTGGAGTCCACATCGCATAAAGCAGTCACTGCCACTTGTGAATGAGAGGAAACCGAATTCAAGTCGGCTCCCCCCATCCCCCCGACGCCAATGTGGGCGGTGCGAAGTCTGGTTCCTTCTACCGCATTTGCTGAATGAAGTTGAGAAAGAGGAAGTGTCGCAGCGGAAAGAGCAACCCCTGTTTTCAGCAGGTCACGACGGTTCAACTGTTGGGAGTAGAATGTGTCTGTCACGGGAGATGCTTTCAAAGGTCAGTGGCTGTGGGAGGAGCGGAGAAACTTGGGATATTCCCATTACAACAGACCCGCCGGGCCGGCTCAAGGGAATCTGGAGAAGATACGGCCTGATCAGACAACTGTAATCGGTGAATTTCCTCTTAACTGACCTTCTCTCAACCGATAGGATACCAGTGAAGAACTTAATTCACTGATGGAATGAGACCGAGAGAAACGGGAAGAGGAATCTATGTCTCGTAAATCAATTCTGACCGCCCTGTTATTGGGGCTGATGTTGTCGGCTCCCCGTCTGTGGGCTCAGGATCAAGAGGAGCCTACAGCATCTTATCAGCCACCTGGGGAAGTCGAATCGACGGTTATCTCGTTCGAACTGTTGACTGGGGCGCGGGGGCAGAATTTCGCAGCTCGCCAATGGTATGACCTCTTTTCTGATCTGAAAATCCCTCTCCGTATCAGACAATCAGTACGGGAAGATAAGCCCGTGATTACTGAAGAGATCAAGAATAAAGT
>JAGQQC010000461.1 GCA_020426395.1 Planctomycetaceae bacterium | reverse complement strand
AGACATAAACCAATTTGCGATAGCATTCTTATTGAATTACCAACCAATTTCGATTTTCGAGAATGGGGTCTGACATCGCTCCCTGAGATAGAACTAGTTATTCTCGATATCAGGAACGCCCTGTAGATGAGTGCGATGATCGCCCATTTTACTGAGAAGAATCACATCCGCAGCTCTGTATTCATTGCCCTCCCCAACTGTCGCTCATTGGTAAAATGGGGGAGATGGAGATTAGAATTTCCAGCGCAATTCCGCGCGAACGCCAGAGACATCATCCGCGTTATCCCGAACTCCATGCATTGCATCGGCGCGGAAAATCCAGGCATGATTTAGCGGTACCTGGTAACGAACTCCGAGAGCATACTGATCCCCGGGGGCATTTCGATCCTGTCGATCTTTCATCACCTGCACTGTCGCTAGCTCAAGAACCAGTTGATAATCAAGATCCTTGCCGAGCCAGTTGATACCGACCGCTCCCCCGTACGTATTCGTTCCAGTTGCGTCCAAAGTCGGATATCCAGTTAGACCGTCCGTCTCGAAGTTGATCCCGGTATTTCGGAGTATCCCCCCCGCTGCGGCGGCTCTGGCGACCGATTGGGTTCGATCAAAACCGAGGAAAAAGTTGGCATAGGGAACGAAGGTTAACGGCTGACTGGTGATAAACGCATTCTCCCATAAGAGTAACTGTCCATCGGCCGTCGGAATACCATTCGCAGAATCCTGCCCTGTATTCACAATCACTCGGACTGCCGTTGAGACAAAGTCTTGAATGCGTCGTGAGTACCCGAGTGCGATGTTGTGATAACTGCGGCCGGAGGTGGTTCTGTCATCAAGATACGCATACCCCGTTTCAATATACCCCTCATACGCATCGATCATCGCCGTTGCCCCATACAGGTGCGTTTGACCATCTCCGTTCCCAACAAAGGCAGGACTAGAGATATCATTAAACCCGGCGAAAAAGGTGACATCAAAATTCACCCAATCCAGTACACGGCTATTCTTTGCCGGTACCGTCACTGCCGCTCCCAGGAAGGCATCTTCCATCCAGATGCCGTTCTGATACAGCAAGGGCAGAAAGCCGATCGCCACTGGCATATCAAACGGAGCATCTTCTCCGATCATCCCTCCATAGATCGATCCGACATCTCCCTCGAAGTAAAACGTATCGAAATCATCGTCCAATTCATCAATGTAATCGAACTCCCCACTGACAAATTCGATTCGGGAGAAACTGACATTCTTATCCAGCGGTCCCCAGAATGCGTGGAACCGCTCCGTGTCGGTTAATTTCAAATCAAAATCGAGGTTCAACCGATTCGCAATCACCCCCTTGTCTGTTCCATTATTGATGTACCCCATTCCAGCCCGATAATCTCCATACAACAGAAAACTGGGAGAGAGCAAGTTCGTCTCCCCCAAGAGCGTGGATGATTCTGGAATGGGACCATATCGATACAAACCCCGGCCAAATTCCAGCCATGGTTTTTGTGTCGGATTCAAATACTTACCGGCATAGGGACTACGATCCACTTCCGGAAGAAACGGAACATGACTGTAATCGGGATCTTCAATAAAGGCCCGCGAATCATACAACGTCGGCCGGGCTTGTTCGTCATGCAGTGAAAGATGAGAAGAATACTCCGTAAAACTCCCTTCACTCAGCTTTGTAGAATATTCCGGCTCTTCCTTTTTCGGTGCAGGCTGAACTGGCTTAGGTGGAGCTTGTACGGCAACAGGCTCGATTAATCCATAGCGTGGCAACTCGGCCGCCGGCTCTGTTACAGGTTGCACTGCACGAGGATTGGGCGCCACGGGTCCCAATTGATTTTGAATCTGTCCACTGGTTCTTGTAGTTGGATTACTCTGCATTCCTGAAAATGGTGAGTGTCCGAAAGGATTAGCATCGGGATGAAGCGGAGCTGGAGCCGCTGTTTGAACACGGGCAGAAAGTTGCGGAGGCGTATAATGCAACACGGAATTCGTTTGTGCCGGCTTGGCAACAGGAAGTTCCGTTGATTGAGTGCTGATTGACGCTGCCGAGAGTACGGGAGGTGTATATCGAATCGCCGTGGACTGTCCCCAAACGGCCGACGCACAGCAACACCAGACGAGCATCATCACCAGCGGATGAATTCCCGTTCTGATTAAATTCAGCTTATTGCGTGCAAACATTTGGTTCATACAGTTTTGAAATTCACCAACATGATAAGAGGATGTCCATCAACCTCACGAGTGGTCAACAAAACCTGCCCGCAAGCAAGTTCTGTCGCCGGTTTCTATCGAACATAAAAATCAACCGCGTATTCATGAAAATCCACGATGCTGTCATTCATCGCCCGCTCCATTTCAGGCGTCGCTCCACAGAATCGCATAAAATAAATAGGCTCTGATCGGCTCCGCATTCGAACGGAAAGACGATACCGCCCTTTCTTTTTCAGGTACTTCCCGGGCACCTTGTATTTCGCATTACGTTCTCCCAAAGGAGGAATTGAATGTCCTTCCATACGAATGAAGGGAGGATGATTCATCGTCGTAATGGGAAAGCCGCTGGGACGTATGAAAGGCAATTGATCAATGTCCATATTGATAGGGAGATAAAATTCCCGATCCGGTCCTTTCACATGGGTGATCAGGAACTTCGTTTGCAGATTGAATAGTTGGTCGTCATGCGGAATCGCTCCGGCAGCCACTTCCAATGAATGCAAGTCGGCCAAATCCCCATTGCCATCCACATATCCCGATTCCCAAATCGGGCATCCATCAGGCCCGGTCAGGGCAACGTTCAACCAGATCTGTGGTTGAGCCCCCAACGAACCACTCGGCATGTTGTGACCATTACTCTGATTTTTGACGAGGTAGTGGAATTTCAGATCCGATCCACTAGCCAGATCCGAGTCAAAAAAGGGTCCCAGCAGTTGCGACGCATTTTCCATGAGTGCATGTCGGGTTTTGTTTTTGATCGCCAGCTTCCGTTGGTTTTCCGTGATAATATCTCGGGCATCGTATCGGTCATCGGCGAACTCCCAAACTTTGGGAAAAGCAGCCTTGATCTTGCCGTCCGCCAGGGCATCTTCAAACTCATCTGTTCCCCAGCCACCACGCCAGTCGAACAGCAACCATTCGCTCATCGTCCAGCGATCCGCTTTAGGATTCATGGGGAAGATCCCTGGATGCGCAATGGACGCCCCCGGACCGAAGAAGATGTGATTCGAATGTTTCCGCTGGGGATTAATAGGAAGCTCGTTCACAATTGCCGATGGAGCACGTTCGTAACCACAATGCTTTCCGGCGACTTTCCCCATGTGGCAGTCCTGGCAACTGATCCCTTCTTTGGCAGCTGGTGAAGCCCGATATTGTTCCCAAACAACTTCCAGTTTAATCCCCGGGTAAACGGCCACTTGATGACAACTGACACAAAAGTGACTGGAGGAAATTTGCTCGAACTTGATGATCTTGTTATGAATGGGCTGCCCGGGCGTTTTATCACCCGAGATTGTTTTCACTTTGTACTTTTCCGGCTGCGAAATCACGGTCTGCAATGTCTGACCATTCCCTGCCCCATAGACAGC
>JAGQQC010000460.1 GCA_020426395.1 Planctomycetaceae bacterium | reverse complement strand
CGTTCGCAGGAGACGTAGAAGCAATCCGCGTCGATGTGTCCGATCATGTGGCTCATGATCGGCAGAATAGTGTTCTTTTGTTCACTATTTCAAGAGGACGTACGCCGATCCTGCAATGCTGAACGGAAATTGAACGGGGGGGCTTTTGATTTTGCGGTATGAGAGAGTGGCCCCGTGCACTCTTGTCTGTAGCCAGTACACCCGATTGGATTCGAACCAACGACCTGCGGTTTAGGAAACCGCCGCTCTATCCTACTGAGCTACGGGTGCATTACGTTTTTGAAGACGCAGAATTCAGTCTACACGTTCGCCGGACTGCCGTAAATCGGTTCAACTGTCCCGCCGTACCCCGTATCCATTTGTAGGCCCGGAGTACGTTCTCCGCACAAAACCGAGGGGGCAGGAACGGGTCACAAGTCCGCGTGCGACCTGAGGCATGCAGATTGGTTGCCGGGATGAGGGGAACGTTCAGGGATTCCCGATGATGATGAAGTGCCGTTCTACCGGGCCGAACGTTGGCGGAAGATCTAGAACCAGTTTCATACCCCTCTGATGCGTGGGAATCTACCGGGAATTCCATATACAAGAACAGGCACAACCGGTTTATGAAACGGCCTCTAGGCCTTTATTCCAATCACGGAAAGATTTTCCTCGGGATGCCCTTTGGGAAAAAAGTGAAGCGTTCCCTCGAAGTGCGTACTGTCAGTGAGATGCACTGAGAGTTGCGCTTTAAATTTTAGTATGGCAGGCCCCAATTCGATGAATTTAGCGTGAAACTTGCCATTGAGTTCAATGCCGTTAGAAATCTTCCCTTTGAACTTCACGGTACCACCAACGATGGACGCAGATACTACTGTCCCTTGGACCTTCGCTGTTTCGGGATTACTTCCCTGCATGGAAAGATTGAGGGTCAGGCCAAATCCGATGCTCCAGGAACCTTGGTAATCGGAGGGAGAAAGCACGAAGGGGTTAACCTTACCCTCAGGTTGCATCGTCTCGGCATTATTCTCTACTGCATGCAGCGGATAGATGGCGACCCCACTCAACAGGACACGAACTTCACAGGCTTCGGCATGATCGGCCAAACGAGTTGCAGCGGTACGACGACGTTTCAGATTCAAAGCAGCCATGAAACCACCTCAATACAAATCACGATCCGGAGGGAACCATGACGTCAGAGTCGATTCCAAGTGTAAACACCTCACGCACTCCCATTCCAGAAGAATCCGGGAATTCATTAGGGGAATCTGGCGTGAAGGCGGAGGGCGATCCATCGAGACGCAGAACGATTCGGGGATTCCCGATGATGAGGTGCCGTTCTGGCGGGCCGTAACCGACCCTGACAGGCCGGTCGTTTGGCGGTCGTTCTCGGATTAGATCTTTGTCGCGGTGATTGGTGCATCATTTTTAGGGAGAGATTTTAGGACTACATGAAGAATGCCAGCGAAGTGCGTGCTGTCGGTCAAATGTGCCGAGAGTTGGACATTCAGTTTTACCACTGTAGGTCCATAGAGCATGTGTCCATGATACTTGCCGTCGAGTTCAATGCCGCTAGAAACCTTTCCCTTGAACTTCACAGAACCCTCAACGAGAAACGGAGTCGTAAATGTCCCATTGACCTTGGCCTTTTCAGGGTTGCTGCCCTTCACGGAAAGTTCGAGAGTGCTGTTGCCGTCAACGTCCCAAGTCCCGTTGTAGTCGGAGGAAGACAGCAGAAGAGGGTCGACTTTCCCCTCAGGCTGTACCGCCTCGGCATGATTCACCACGGCCTGTTGCGGATAGATGGCGTTCCCACTCAACAGGACGCGCACTTCACAGGCTTCAGCATGATTGGCCAAGCGATTTGCAGCGGTACGACGTTTTCTTTCATTCAGAACTGACATGAGATCTCCCGAGACATGCGCCAAATTCAATTCCTTCTGTGATACATCCGTGCGGTCGTTTCGGTGGGCAGACAATCTCGATCTAGATCTTTTCCCCAGTGTAGGCAAACGTCACCGGATCAAACCCTTTGACCTGGAGATACAGGGTTCCTTCGAAGTGTGTACTGTCAGTGAGATGCACTGAGAGTTGCGCCTTCAGTTTGTCTGGCCCAGTCGAACTCAATCTATGACCTTTGAATTTGCCATCGAGTTGAACACTGTTGGTAATCTTCCCTTTGAATTTCTTCAAGAGTCCATTGATCCCTACGGCGTTGGCCGATCCCTTCACCTTCATATTTTCGGGATTGTTTCCCGATACGAAAAATTCGTATGTGATCCCATCCGATCCCTCCCAAGTCCCATTGTAATCGGAAGGAGAAAGCACGAAGGGGTTAACCTTCCCCTCAGGCTGTACCGCCTCGGCATTATTAACCGCTGCCTGTTGCGGATAGATGGCGTTCCCACTCAACAGGACGCGAACTTCACAGGGTTCGGCATGATCGGCCAAACGGGTTGCAGCGCTACGACGACGTTTCAGATTCAATAAAGACATGAGATCACCAGAGAATAAGTGGGGAACGAGCGCCTGATTATTGATTCACGCAGTAAAGCATCCGTGCGGTCGTTCCGGTGGGGTGTCGTACTCCTCACCCGCCGGGTTGATCGTACGGCAATCTCGCATTAGAGTTTTACGCCCATGACTGAACCAGTCGTCGGAGGAAGTCCTTTTGGAGTTGCGGTAGCGATCCCGGCGAAGTGCGTACTGTCGGTTAAATCGACGGATAGATCGCTCTTAACTTTTCCTGTGACGAGTCCGGAAATAATTTTTCCTTTCGCACTTCCTTCGAGATGGATGCCGTTTGTAATTTTCCCTTTGAATTTTGCGGATCCGCCAGCGAGAAACGCTGCGTTGATCTTTCCTTTCACTTTTGCTGTTTCGGGATCGCTCCCCTTGACGACAAGCTGGAGTATGCTGGCACCACCAATGTCCCAGGATCCATTGTAATCGGCGGGCGTGAGCACAACGACGTTACTCTGAGTGTCAGTCAAGCCCGACACTGTTGGTTTGGTCACGGCTGGTGCGGGATAAATGGCGACTCCACTCAACAGGACGCGAACTTCACAGGATTCGGCATGATCGGCCAAGCGAGTTGTAGTGGTACGACGACGATTCAAATTCAATACAGCCATGAGATCACCTGATAGGGAATGGGGTCAAAGGAAACCATGAGGTGAATTCAAGTGTAAACACCGCACACGTTTCCTTTCCAGAAGAATCGGGGCATTTACCGGGGGAATCTGGCGTGAATGTGGACGTCGATCCATCGAGACGCAGGACGATTCGGGGATTCCCGGTGATGAAGTGCCGTTCTGACGGGCTGTAACCGATCCTGCCGGGTCGGTCGTTTTGCAGTCACAAAATCAAGGATGCGACCATGATGCGATCAAGGGTGCTTGTCTGAATATTTTGGTAAGGAAAAGAAGGCATATAACAGATACAGGTAAACGATCCCTAACAGTAAAAACAAAATCCACACGACGACTCCAACAATGGGCAGAGTTCTTCTCAGTAACTCCGATTCAATCGCAGGGACCGTGTTCGATTCAAGAAAGGTGTCGGCCGCATCTCCTGTGAGCAAATCATACCGGTAAGCAAACTGGTGCTTCTGAGCCACTACAGTGCATGGAATGTTTTCGATCA
>JAGQQC010000045.1 GCA_020426395.1 Planctomycetaceae bacterium | reverse complement strand
CCTGGTCTCTCCAACGATCAACCGTTTTGGTAGAAACATTGTATCGATGGCTGACATCCTTCACGGTCAGGACGGGTTCCCCGACACTCTCCGCGTTGATATTCGCGGAACCGGAAAGATCTTCAATGAACAGGCGCAAATCGTGCGCTAGCTCTTCACCACTGATTTCCAGATTGGGGTAATGCTCCCCTTTGTATCCCAACACCTGCTGGCTGACTTCGGGATAAAGATATGTTTTCTCTCGCTCAAGTTCTGTCAGAAAATCCTCTGCACGCTCAACCTGTTTCATCCGAGCCTCAATCGGCGCGTAACGAACCTGTTGATCGGTCAGTAACTTGATTGCGGGATTGTGATAGCGGGACATAGGTAACCTCCTGACTTTTCAGCCGCGGGGATTGCAGCTTCGGTCTACTCACCTGGATTCAGGCTAGGCCTGAAATTTGTCAGTAAATGGCCCAAACTAGTGAAACTTCAATTCGAAACCAGGCTCATTCAGACAGAAACCAGACGGTAGAAAAGTTCAACCGACTGAAATTATCTGCAAGAATAATGCCTTAAGTGGAAAAAACGACCCGCGGGAAAGACAAATAAATCCGTCTTCTGCCAGAGCTGTTCGTTTTTCAGCCCCAAATATCGGCAAGTTTCGGAAAAAAGAAGGAATCACACTGGCCCAGAGCGATCTCATACCCTCTTGAAGAAGGTGCCAAAATGGCACTGACGACTTCATTTGCTCCCCGATTTTAACAAGTTTATCGAGTCTGCATCCTTGATTACGCAGATTTTAGACGCAGAGATGAAAAGAAAGTTCGCATGCAAACGAATTTTCCCAAAAATATACACATGACCACATTTACTCGTTTTGGATCTCAACGGAGCTGATCTCCATCTTAAATCCCCTCATTAGTGAGTACGGCGGAGCAATTCCATTTTTATAACATAGTTTGTAAATTTTATCTGCTAAATTTTTATCATTTCTGCAATTTCTTGCTTCCTTCTTTTTTATAGCGTCCTGATAGAGCAGACTGCTCGATCACAAGTCCGATTGGCCAAATCCTGATTCGCATTGATCAAACCCTGTCCACAGCGTGGGCAAGTTTTTCAGGCTACTTCCCTGCGCAAAAAAAGAGACGACGCTTCAAAAAGCATCGTCTCTTTTGTGCTGAATTCGTTTTGATTTGCTCTTGGACTTTAGTAGGTCCAATGAAGTCCCATTTCAAATCCGGACATCCAGAAACCTTCGCGGTTCGCTTCAATCTCGGGAACAAGAGGTGCCCCATTCCACTGAATCGTCGAGCTTGGTCGAGCAACTTCCCAGATATAAGTAAAGTTGTATCCCGCTGAGACAACAGCTTGGTCGAACAGATCAATATCCCGAATCACGGGCACGTGACGCAGCAGGTTACATTGTGCCTGGATTGATGTGGAGAACATGGGTGAAAGGTGCGTGTAGGTTTCGGTCTGGTCAAAGGGCAGATCGGGGCCGATATAGCTGGTGTTATTGAAGACGTTTTGTCCTCGCAATTTAATCTGCTCCCGATTCGCCATCAGACCAAACTTGGATGAAGTCAGAATCCGGAAGTTTCTTCCACCGATACTGGCTCCCATACCTGCTTCAGGTCCGATCAGGTTTGAATTGACTTTCGAATCGACGATGGTATCCGTCATGCCGTTAATGTGTGCCCAGGCAGTTTGCCCCGGTGCCGTGTTATTGCCTGTTCCATTTGGAGAGATGTCTCCGTCTGGAAAGGTTACCGTGTAGTCCAAACCAGACTGACGACCGAACAGACTGAAGCCTTCACGAAGACCGACATAGGAAACCCCAACTAATGGATGTAAGGAGAAGTTATCCCCCTCCCAAACGGAGCTCAGTGCTTGAACCAGTCCGAATCCATAGGATTGTGTTTCAAATTTCATTTCAAAGAAGGTATCAAAACCGATTGCGTCACCCAGCGCATTGTCGCTATCAAGTTCCAGCGGGACTCCCGTGTAGTAGGGCAGACCGGGATTGAAAACATCAATGTAATAATCAATTTCTTCGTCGGACGGAAAGCCGATACCGGTAGCACTAGTGCGAGTGATGGGATCACCTGCAAAGTTGATGTTCAGAACAGATCGATCACCGTATTGCAGGCCTGTCTGATAGTTCTGATTATAAAAACCAGTTACCTGCAGCGGAGTGGAACCGCTACCGAAGTTCAACTTAAAATTAAGTCCGCCAGTCGGTCCTTCGTCATAACCTTTATCCGCAGTGATCGCAGGATAAGGACTATTATCCAGATAGGTATCGTTTACTGTAGTCGGACCTGGTGGGCCCTCTATGAAAACAGGCGCGGTGCTAGGAAAAAAGGCTTGGGTAGAGACACGGGAATCCCCGATGACCTCCGCTTCCGGACTTTTGATTCTGGTACGGGTGTAAGAAACACTGACCTGAATCGGTACATCAAACGGAGCGCCCAAAATTCTTTCAAACACACTGCGGTCGGGTAAGGGATCGGAATAGTATCCCCCCGGAGAGGCGTAAGGATTCGGCGCAAACTGATTACCGGGAGGCAGACTGCTCTCGTAATATGACGTACCATTGGCATCGACCATCCCGCCCTGATATACCATACCAGGTTGCGCGTTATAGGAGGCCGTAACCGGGGCTGGAAAACCCCCGTATTGTGCTTGTACGTTCGTTGTTGCTGAAATTACCAGCAAACCAGCGATTGATGACAACCAGAGTCGTACCCGCATGAGTAAGTCCTTGAATCGAACAGTCTCAAAGCAGATCAAGAACAGCGATCCCCCATCCGATGGAGGTCCATCTCTTCAGAATCAAGCCTTTGAAATCGCTTCTAACGGCTAATTGCAGTTCAAATAGGCCACGAAAAATACGCTCTATGATCTGAGCGCAAGAAACTCAGCCTGCGGGTAATATCGGTTGTGCTGATTGATAATCTGTAGCGGTTATTCCGATCTTCTCTCTTTTTACGGTTATCCCGGTTATTTCAGTCGTACGGATCTTAAGCCCCGAACAAAACGCAATCACCGTAAGCAGCTTGACATCAATCAGTTACAACAAAACCGCCCAACAAAGACAAAATAAGAAGACTAGGCAAAACAGAAGAGCCGCTGCATAACAAATGACAGATTGCCGGCTTGCACTCCCTTGAGTAATAACAAGAGTTTATAACGTAGGGCCAATGCTCCAGGGGCAGAACTCTTCGTCGCCAATTCCCTGTAGCTCGCTTTTGGTTTTCTCACCACTGGCAACGGCAATCACCTTCTCGAAGATTTCCCGCCCCACTTCTTCCACGCTGGCCCCTTCAACAATTTTCCCGGCATTGATATCCATGTCATCGCCCAGCCGTTCATAGAGCGGGGTATTGGTGGCGATTTTGATGCTGGGAACCGGCTTGCAGCCGAAGCAACTCCCCCGTCCTGTAGTAAAGGCGACCACATTTGCTCCCCCAGCCACCATTCCAGTTACTGAGGCGGGGTCATAACCCGGGGTATCCATCACGACGAAGCCTTTGGCAGTAACTGGCTCGGCATACTTGAAGACCCCCCGCAGCGCCGTGCTTCCCCCTTTGGCAATGGCTCCCAGTGACTTCTCATAGATGGTCGTCAACCCCCCCTTCTTGTTACCGGGAGAGGGGTTGTTATCTATTTGTGCGCCAAATTTTGCGGTGTAGTCTTCCCACCAGTGCATTAAATCAATCAGCTTCTGTCCCACTTCGGGAGATATCGCCCGACGGGTCAACAGATGCTCGCCTCCATAGATCTCGGGAGTCTCCGCCAGAATCGAGGTGGCTCCATGAGCCACTAGCAAGTCACTGGCGATTCCAAGCGCCGGGTTAGCCGTGATGCCGCTGTATCCATCGGAGCCGCCACATTCGCAACCGAGCATAATTTCCGAAACCGGAATCGGTTCACGCTGTACCTTGTTCGCTTCGGGCAGCATCTCCTTAATCAGATCGATGGTTCGTTCAACGGTCTTGGCGGTTCCTCCCGTTTCCTGAATGGTAAGCACAAGGGGAGAATCTGCTTTGGTCTGACCGGAATCTCCCAGTTGAACCAGGCGTTGATCATCCACCAGAAAACCAGGCTGCCCTGTTTCACAACCGAGGCCCACAATCACATACGCTCCGATGTTGGGATGTTTGGCGAAGCCTCCCAGAACACGCGCAAGCTGATGGTGATCTTCCCCATCGTATTGCATCGCGCATCCCCCTTTGTGAGTCAGCGCGACCACCCCATCCACGTTGGGATATTGTGACAGAATATCCTGTCGAATCTGATCAACAGCGTACTTCGACACGGAGGCCGAACAATTCACCGTGCTGATGATACCCACGTAGTTTCTTGTAGCCGCACGGCCATCCGCGCGTCGGTATCCCATGAACGTTCGCCCTTCCACCGGCTCAGGGGGGGCGGGAATATCGGAGCAGAACGCGTAATCAAGGCTTAACTCGCCGGCGGAAAGATTATGCGAATGAATCCAGTCTCCAGCAGCAATAGGCTGCATGGCAAAACCGATGATTTGCCCGAACTTGCGAATCGGTTCTCCGGCAGCAATTGCTGTTCTCGCAATTTTGTGCCCCATATCAACCGGCATCTGCATCAGGACCGCAGGGGCCCCATTCGCTTCCAGGACGGTTTCTCCGGCAGAAACATTCCGTTTCGCCACCACGAGGTTGTCATCAGGATGGAGTAACAAAAATGCAGAATCTTGAAGTCTCATCTTGGTCTCGGCGTAATTTTCAAAGAGGGTGAGCGGAAGAGTCCCGGAATGCTGCATGCTACCATCTGGCGTACGGGTAAGGAAGGAGCCAGCCAGCATCCCTCGCTAAAGACCCAGGTTACCGTACAAAAAGCCTGTTTTTAACTTACCTAGAAAGTTATCCGAACTGAGCGCAAGAACATTGCGACTCCGTTTCGCTCTGCCCGGAATCTTGGTATGGTCTAAAGTGGATTTCTTCACCTGTCCGCTGCAGATTGGCCCTCTTTTTATAAGAGAGCATCAAACTTCCGTCCCAGGGCGGAAACTCTCCTAACTCTGCGTCCGAACAAAGAAAACCACAATTGATTGATTCCGGAAAAGCATTTTTTCCGGTGGAAGTTCTGAATCAGTTGTCAGTTGCTACTGTTAATTCAACCTTGTTCCTTGTCCTTTTTCTGTGTTCGTCAGATGTTTCATTTCTTTGAGCCCAACCAGCCCCGCGCGAAGAGGTCTCGACTTCAGCAGTTGAGTCTACAGTTGGAGAACTTACTTCTCCTGCTGACTGCGTTTCTGTCGGCTGGTTTTCCGAGGCTGGAGAAGTTGATCTCCCGACCCGATCATCCGGTCAGTTTTCGCCGCTTGCTACTTGACAGAATATGTCAGATCGCGCGGTCATCATTTCTGCCGATGATTCCGTTGGAGAATCCCCCTCCCCTGTTCCCGTATTCGATGCTCAAGACGAAATCGAACTTCTCACTACACCTCTATCGGGACCTGCTTGAACAGGTTGACTGGCAGTTCACTGCCCGCTTCTCTCTGACTTGCCACTGGAAGACGGTTTGATTGACCAAGAGGTTTCTCCCTCCGGAGATTTTTATTTCCTCTTTACGTCTGATCTAACTGACCGATCGCTTTCCCGGTTTACTATAGCCTTGTAAACCAGATTAACCGCTCGTGCGAGTAGAAGAATTATTGATCTTCTCTTCCGAGCGTTCGCCGTAGAGAAAGTGATTCCCATGGAATACGTAATTGGAGCTCTCATTGGAGCTGTGGCCGGAATTGCCATCGGCCTCTACTTTGAAAAACTCCGCACCGGGGCAGCTTATAAATCCCGGGACGAGATCATCGAACAGGCCAAAAAAGAAGCCGAAACCAAAAAGCGGGAAATGGAACTGGCCGACCGCGAAGAATTGCTCAAACGTCGTGAAGAACTTGACCGCGAACTGAACCAGGAACGGGAAAAACTGCGTGAGTCGGAACGAAAGCTGGACGAGCGGAGCATGCAACTGAAAGAACGGGAATCGAACCAGCAGAAGCAAGAACGCATGCTGGAAACAACTCAGCATAAATTGACCGAGCGGACAAAGGCGATTGAAGCCAAAGACAAACAACTCGATCGCATTCTCAAAGACGAACAAGAACAGCTTTACAAAATCAGCAGCCTTTCTCCCGACCAGGCCAAAGAGATGCTGCTCGACCGCCTCGACCGGGAATTGAAATCGGAAACCGGCGCACTGGTCCTAAAATATCGCAACGAACTTAAAGAGATCTGCGAGAAAGAAGCCCAGGAAATTATCGGCATGGCCGTTCAACGGTACGCATCCGCCCATACGTCCGAATCAACGGTCGCCACGGTTGATATTCCCTCCGACGAAATGAAAGGTCGCATCATCGGTCGGGAAGGCCGTAACATTCGCGCCTTTGAAAAAGCAACTGGGGCCGATGTCATCGTGGATGATACTCCCGGCGTGGTGATTGTTTCCGCTTTCGATAATGTACGACGACAGGTCGCCAAACTGGCCCTCGAAAAACTGATTCAGGATGGGCGAATTCACCCCAGTCGAATTGAAGAATTAGTCGAAGAGACTCAGAAAGAGATGGACGACAATATCCGTCGCCTCGGCCAGGAAGCTTGTCAGGAGGCAGGCATCAATGACGTGCATTCCAAGCTGGTCGACCTGATGGGACGGCTCAGTTTTCGAACCAGTTACAGCCAGAATGTGCTGCGACACTCAATCGAAGTTTCCTCACTCACTGGCATGCTCGCAGAGCAATTGGGACTGGATGGCACACTAGCTCGCCGCTGTGGCTTCTTTCATGATATTGGTAAGGCGGCCGACCACGAAATGGAAGGGGGGCACCCCGCTGTCGGAGCCGAATTGCTCAAACGATATCAGGAGGGCGCCGAAGTGGTTCATGCCGCCCTCGGACATCATGATGACATCCGGGCCGACTACATTTACACCGTCCTCGTCGCCGCTGCCGACGCCGTTAGCGCCGCTCGTCCTGGTGCCCGCCGCGAAACCTTGGAGAAATATGTCAAACGGTTGGAAGAACTCGAAGCAGTCGCATGTGGTTTCCCCGGTGTCGAACAGGCCTATGCTGTGCAAGCGGGTCGTGAGATTCGAGTCATCGTCGATGCTCAACAAGTCGACGACCGGGAATCGGCCAAGATGTGCCGCGACATGGCGACCGCCATCGAACAAACCTTAACCTATCCCGGAGAGATTAAAGTGACCGTACTCAGGGAAACGAGGATCACCGAATATGCGAAGTAATGTCGGGGCCTTCCTCGCTTTTCTCCTGCTATCAGGTCTCCTTCCCTGCTCGACCCTGAATGCAGAAGAGCAAACGAACTCTTTGAACTCGACGAAGACCTTGTATGTTTCCAAACAGGGAGACAACTCAAACGGAAAAAGTTGGGAGAGTGCGTTTCACTCAATTCAATCGGCGCTCAGTGCCATTCCCGATGGTTCAGGGGAATTTTCCGTCGTCGTCCGTCCGGATACCTACATGGAGGCGAACCTGGCTCCGGCTCACAAAGGAGCTGCCGGGGCGTACAACAATCTGATTGGGGACTTCGATGGCCGCCTCGGATCGGGGGCAACCGGTTGGGTCATCATTGATAGTGGCGATCCGGAGAAAGGTTTCAAAAGCTGGGACTGGTGGTCCACGATTCGCGCGTCAGATAAACATTGGCCGCATGGTAACAATGAAACGACGTTTTCCAGCCTCGTCTGGGACCGTTGGAAATTCCAGAACCTGTATGTCACCGGAGGAGACGCCGGACTGTTCTTCGATCTGACCGATCAGAGTGGACAGGGCTTTACGGTGGTCATTGAAGACTGCGTTGGGATTGGACGGGCTTTCGGCGCGGGTGTCGTCTATCCCACCGTGCGACCTGAAGAACCCTCCGTCTTCCGCCGCAGTTATTTTCTGGCCCTCGACTGGGTGGGAGACACCGCGGCGGTACTATTAGGAGGTCGAGAGCAGGAGATGCCGGAGGCGCCTCATGCGGTCTTTGAAGATTGCACGCTGGTTCATGCCGATAACGCCGTTGCGATTTCGTATGCGAGTGATTGCGCGCGAGCTCACTTCAAGAATTGTCGGATGATCGTGCTCAACTTCACCCAACCCGAAATGGGAGGCAAGTCGACCGGCATCCTCTGTACTCAGGGACACAAGGATACGGGAAAGCTGCACGTTGACCTCGAAGACTGCACCCTCGCCGGCTACAGCGTCTTCACCCCCGGTCCCGATGCCAAAGCACTGACGTATTCGCTCAGCGGAAAAGTGGAAGCGTATGTGCAATTCAAGCAACCCCTGCCGGAAGGAATTGAGCGGTTGGGACAGTGGTCGCCCGAATTCTTCTCCATGATGGCTCCGCCGGAAACGCCGGATGTACTCAAGAAATAATTGACCGGAAGGAATGTACGACGAAATTAAATCCCAGTATTTGATGGTCGTCATAATACTGCTATTCGGTCGGCATAGAGTATGGTACGCTTACTAGATTTTTTCCAAGATAAGTGTGGCGGCTTTTGGGCTTGAAAAGTCCTTGAAAACGTGGCTTTTCGCCGCCAGAAGCCGTTATGTTAAACGGTGTCACGTAATAGAATACAATTCCGGACTGGCGTCTCAGAAGGAAGTTTGAAAGACTTTTCCGATACGTTTACTCTGTTTCTGTCTGGTGCTCTTGCTCATCATCTACTCCCTCGCAAACTGCGAACTGAGGACCGTGGTATGGCTCATCAATCTTGAGTACGATTGATTCACACAGTCGCATAAAAAAACCGCAACGAGCTTTCACCCGTTGCGGTTTTCAGTATTTTCAATCCGCGATTATTTCGGCTGACTATTCCGCTTTAGCAAAACCGTAAATCGCACCGAAAGGAGTCGTGAAGTACAGTTCGCCTTCAGCGTCTTCACCGAAGGACATAATCGGCAGGTTTTCACTCTGAAGTTCGCGGTTGGCAATCACTTCTTTCTTGTCGAAGTCGTACCACAGCGCCCAGATCTTGCCGGTCACATAATCACCATAAATGTAAGCACCTTCCAGCTCCGGCAGTTTCGTACCACGATAGACCGTCCCCCCAGTGATCGATTTACCGATATCGTGGTGGTACTCCCAGATCGGATCGATCATTTTATCGTTGGCGTCAACTCCACTGTTGTTGAATTGATGCATCGCCTCTCGCTTGTTCCAACCATAGTTTCCACCTTTGGTGATGATATTGATCTCTTCCCACAGGTCCTGACCAACATCACCTGCCCAGCAGACACCAGTTTTCCGGTCGAAGGCCAGCCGCCAGACGTTTCGCAAACCATAGGCATAAATTTCCCGCTTGGCGGATTTCACTTCCAGGAACGGATTATCTTGAGGAATACTGTATTCCTGGTCGCGACCAGGTTTATCAACATTGATTCGCAAAATTGAACCAAGCCAGGTATCGAGGTTCTGACCGTTCTCATGCGGGTCTCCCCCTTTACCACCATCTCCCAGGCCGATGTACAAGTATCCGTCTGGGCCGAAAGCAATCGTTCCACCGTTATGGTTCCAGTACGGTTGCGGCAACCGCCAGATTTCGGCTTCCGAAGCAGGATCAATCTTATTGGGATCGTCTGCTGAAACCTTGAACCGAGAAATCACAGAAGTATGCGGAGCATCGGTCGTGGTGTAATAAATGTAGATTTCCCCGTTCTCTTTGAACTTGGGATGGATTGCAAAACCGAGCAAACCTTCTTCGTTCTTTTTATCGTCATAGACCACTTTGCTGGTGAGATCCAGAAAGATGTCATCTTCTTCCACATTGGGATCGTTTTCAAAAACGTGGATTTTCCCTTTCTGGGAAGCAACGAACAGACGGTTGGTTCCATCGTTGGCGTAGGTAACAACGATCGGACGATCAACCATGATTTCCGAAAAGACACGGACTGGTTTGATGGCCAGTGGAGTCGTATCGACTTCGGCGGAAGCGAACGTTGCCAGTCCGAAGACCAACGTCAGAACAGACAAGCAGGTGCGGAGTGATTTCATGAGCAGATTCTCTTGCGTTACGAATGTGGAAAAAAGATACGGAAGGTTGGCGAGAAGACCTGAGACGGTAACAGGTTTAGCGAGTGAACTTGTCTGCAGCGACGGTAACCGTCCCCAAGTCAAGTGTCTCTTCAGGAATGGTCAGGGTGATCTGTCCCCGTTTCCATTCCACCGTTTCGTCATTTCGGGTTACTTCTGCCATATAACCGGCGGCTTCATGCCAGACCTGAAAGGTCCATTCGCCGGTAGGGAGGTTTTTGATTTCAAAATTCCCATCCTGGTCGGTCACAGCCATGTACGGGTGCTCCTGCACCAGTAACCATCCTTGCATCCAGGGATGAATCGAGCAACTCACCTGCACCGGTAAACGCTCCCCCTTCTCCAGATTTTTCAAAACGGTCTTCCCCACCGGGGTTACGGCATTGAAAGGATCATTCCGTCGGAGAAAGGCGGCCGTATTATGGGCGATCTCATCGCTATTCACGATTTTCAGAGTTTGTGAAGTAGACAACATTGTCACATGCGGCTTGAACATACAATCAATGTTGTCGAGAACGACTTCCTTCTCTCCGTTTTCAGCATAGTCAGGATGGATGGGAGGAGCAGGTTCATCTTTCTTCTGATACAGGAAAACCACGACATTCTGAATGCCTTTGTTTTCTTGATTCACAAGCAAATTTAACGACGCCGGTTTACGGGGAGCACAGTATTCGATGTCTTTATTGAGAACCAACTCTTCCGGTTCCGGGTAATCCCCCTGATAAACAAACCGCCCCTTCAGATTGCCCCAGGTCTGCTCATCGGCGAAAACAACACTGTCTCCCAATAAGAAACCGAAGCCAACGAACCCCAGGCAAACCAATTTCATCACAGTTGTCAGATTCAACAAACTAACCTTTTTCGGAGTAGACCTTGAAAATTACGATGAGGAGACGTCCCGGTGAGTTTCGGGAAGGAAAAATCTCCTTCCACCACGATAATCTGCCGGTGAACCAATGAAAAGTGTGGAGATTCCCGTCAGGGCCAGAGAATCCAATCCCTACTCAATTCTGGCTACCTCTTGAAATTCCACCTAAAATTCATACTCAGTTAAGCCGCTCAGACCTTACGTAACGAGTTATTCTCCACAGAATGGTCATGAATACCGATGAACAAGCAAACATTTCCGATTTTCGCATTGTTTCTCCTGGCAGGATTCTGTCTAGCAGGGTGCCTTGCCACCGATGGTCAGGAGGCCATCCGAAACACGACTTCCAGCCAGTCCTCCCAAGAACCACTTCAAATTGAAAAGGTGGTCAAAAGTGCTGCCGAGTGGAAAAAACAACTGACGGAACAGCAATATTACGTCACCCGCGAGAAAGGAACCGAAACCGCCTTCACCGGGGAATATCATGACAACAAGCGAACCGGAACTTATTCCTGCGTCTGTTGCGGATTGCCTCTGTTTGATTCTTCCGCCAAATACGACTCCGGCACCGGTTGGCCCAGCTTCTGGCAACCACTCCATGAAAATTCTGTTACAGAAAAACCGGACAACACCTGGTTCGTGACGCGAACAGAAATTCTGTGCACTCGCTGCGATGCACACCTGGGTCACGTCTTTAATGACGGCCCGGCCCCGACCCATCTACGCTATTGCATGAATTCAGCAGCACTCACGTTTGAAGAAACCGGCGAAAAAGCGGAGTAATCAATACTCCACCTCTATTCTCGCAGAATTTTTCAATTCAGCGCTGTCCGTAATCCCTGTCTCTTCAATGTTCAATTGGTTGACTGTAATGTTTTTCAACGTGGGAATCGCCTCATTGGTAATGCGTGTTCCACGCAGGTCCAGAGATTGCAAGCGAGGGATTCCCTGTAGATGTTTGAGGCCTTCGTTCGTGATTTGTGTGTTCGACAGATTCAAATTGAGTGACGAAGTTCCCAACATCTTTTTGAGGATGAACAACGATTCATCTGTAATCCTGGTCTCGGAAAAATCTAGTCGCTGCCAACGGCTTACTGTGATGGTTGCCGGTTTTACTTGTAAGGCGGCGGGATAGGAATCCGCACTAACCGACATTGTCCTCAGCGGTTCACTTTTTGAAAGATGTTTTATTCCCTCATCAGTAATGGTGGTTCCTGCCACACTCAGTTGGGATAACGCTTTCATGGAGGCGACATGCTTCATCCCGGCATCCGTGATCGCCGTTTGCCCCAACTCCAGTTGCCACAAAGATTGTTCGGCGAAAAAGGCGAGTTCCTCATCGGTGATATTAGATCCATTCAACCCCAGGTAATGACATTGCGGCAACCTGGAAAGTGCCGCGTATCCATTCTGGCTGATCTGACATTCTTCCAGACTGACACGTTCAAGCAGCGGAATCGTTACGAGACTCTCGAACAGTTCATCTGGAACAACGATCCCTTTGAGAGAGAGACTATTCAGCAGAGGATGGCCTTCAAGTTCGGCCAGAATAGAAGTATCGAATTCACAATTCTGCAAAGAGAGCCTCATCAGTTTGGGAAGAGAAGCAATTGTCCGCAATTGTTCCTCGGTAACGGTCATCTGTTCTAAATGGATGGTTTCCAGAGAATAGTATTTAGCCAGTCCTGCCAAAGCATCCGGGGTAAGCCGACAATCACTCAAGGACAAAGACTTTAACCCAGGCAACACTGCTAATGTGTCAATCGAAGCCGCATCGAAATTCATTCCACTTACCGAGAGATGCTGTATGTTGCGATTCGCGGCAACCTGTTGCCAACCTTGAACCGTAATTTTATCTGGATCAACTGGGGAATTCAGTTGAAGTGACTGCAAGTTCGGAAGAGAAGAAAACGTTTGCATTCCGGCATTGGAAAGATCTGCCCCGTCGAGCGTCAACCATTTTAGCTGGGATAGTTTCCCGAGTGACTGAATTCCGGCATCAGTGATGACACCCTTTTCTTGCGCCTGTATCGTGAGTGTTTCGATTTTTACAAAATGGGGCAATTGCCCCATTCCTTTGTCGGTCAAGTGAAATTTCACGAAGGAATTTCCACGCCAGAAAACGGGTTGATTGGCGAGTAACAGATCTTCATCCTTGATTTCTTTATACAGGGGTAGGCCACGCCCCGGACCAATCACTTTTAAGTGAGGTAATTGCATTAACAATTTCCACTGGTCCATCGGCGGGATTGTTGCTCCGACAATAATAAATTGTGGTGAGTGTCCTGCTTTTATTTTCAAGAGCCCGTCACTGGTGATCTGCGTATTGATGATGGAAAGCGACCTAAGTCTTGTCAGTTCGGCGAAGATGGGAACAGAGGCGTCCGTCACTTGCGAACCATCCAGGTTCAACTCTCTCAGTTTGGGCATCTCTTGAAGGATAAAGAGGTAATCATCCGATATTTTCGAGCCAGTTAATTCAGCAGAAAGTACCTGTGAGAGGTCGAACAGGCGGTTCAATTCCAGCAGTTTTTCATCGGACGGAACCCGGATGCTGGTGATTTCTTCAAACCCCAGCCACCGCAGTGTCTTATGCGGTAGCAGATTTCGTAGAATGTGCGGAGCATTGGTTTCCCAGGAAAGGGAAACATCCGTATTGTGATGCAGAAAGTTTGCGCGGGCAGTCTCTTGATGTTTCTGATAACCAAATAAGGCCGCAAAAAAGACAACCACAATCAGCAGTGACCAGAGAACTCGTCGGGTCAAATATTTCTTCATGGGGTTAATTACCAGCAGGAACCAACAGGATGTTTTTTTAGCAGACGGTATTGTAAAATCCTGGTCGAAGCAACACAAGGATGCAGCGATCTCAGGTCCCTATAGCGCAAGTTCATTCCGAGTAATTTCATTTACGAACTGATAAACAACGATGCCCCAACGCCAAAGAGAGCCAGAACGCCCGAGACGCCTGCCACCACGAAGGCAGTCACTGGGATCGACATCACAGCAACAACAAAGCCGATCACCTGTAACTCGCAACGTGCGTTCTCCACGATATCAATGGGTCCCTCAATCTTTATCCATCGCTGGTCTGTGTATCCAGATTGAGGCGATTGTTCTTGCTATCTTTATTTTGAAAGTTGCCGTTCTCGTTATTGGCGTTAAGATCGTTTCAGGATTCAAAATTGGAAGCACACTCGATTTATTAGCAACGGTATTAACTTATCTGCTCGGTTTTGGAATCCCGTTACTTTTGCAACTGCTTACCTTTTACACCGGTAAGGTGTTGAAATCCGGAAAACGATCAGGGGTGATTCTGGTCTGGGTTTTCCAGATCATACCGCGCGGGTTACTTATCGGGTTCTACATCGGATTTATGTTGACGAGAGAGAAGTCTTACTTATTTTCGTTCCCGGTCCTTATCTTCTTAACAATCATGTTCACCTGGGTTTCTCTGTATCTGGGGGTGGGGATCCTGGGTATCAAACATTGGCAGAGATTACGTTGAAGCTCAATCAGTCGTATACAGCACCTGAAGAGAACGCGACATCAACTTCACCGCTGATCTATCAAAGCAGATTGAACAGATTCAACTGCTGTAGCGAAGCAGTAATCTGTAAGGTTGCCTGGAGTACGGTCTGAGTGTAGGTGAGGTTCGTGATCACCTCGGCGATGTCGGTATCAATTTCTTTGGACAATTTTTCTTCCAGATTGATCCGATGGTCGGCCAGACGACTTCCTTCATCTTCCAGCGAGCGGAGACGCGATCCGATATCGCTTCGCACGAGGGTGAATCGCTCGATTTCTCCGTCGATGAGTTCTCCTAACCGGTTCAGTTCAACATCATCTCCGTTGACCAATGCGCGCTGGATGCCGACGAGCAGAGAGAAGGTACCATACGTATCCTGCGGATTGACGTCCTTCCCGACGAATGGAACGGTATTATTCGTTCCAGTTTCACTGCCGTTGATCCCCAGTCCGACCGAGATTGAACTATCGGGAATAATCAATGGTCCCGTTCCGGAATTATCCGTAATCGAAATCCCGTTCCCGACTGTATTGAGTGACGCTACCAGGTTCCCCGGGTCAACAGCATTGATCGCGTCCAGAACATCCTGCACCGTTTGGGAACCAGCCAGATCAATTTCAACATCAGTTCCATCTCGACGGGTAATCAACAGATCGATATCGCCATCGACATTCACGCCCGTATTATGATTGAGGCTCGCCAGTTGTGTTGAACCGGAAAAAGTGCGAATACCGAGATCCGTGGCGTTGGTTCCCCCATTTTCGCCAATATAAAAATCGGCTCCGCTTCGGCGACTGCGGATCGCGATGCCATTCCCAGCCGAATTGATCTCGGTCTCGACATCCAGACCGGTTCCCTTCACCGCGTTAAACAGATCTTCAATGGTGGTTAACCCGTTCAAATCGACGGTAACCGTTTCTGCACCGAGTGTAATCTGCAAGCCAGTTCCGACTGTCGCACCAATCCCGGCCCCTCCATTGAGCGATGCCAATTCCGTCTGCAAGGTGACGGCCGGATCAAGATTTCCGCCGTTGATTTGCGCCGTGGCAGCACTGGCAATTCCCAGATCGCGCGCCACATAACTACCGGTGATGTCGGAAATCGTCACGGTCCCCGCGGAGGGAGTCAGGCGAAATCCATTCAAGCTAGTCGGATCGACTTCGACATCGAGGGTTAATGGTCCGCCAGCAAAAGCATCTTCCAACAATGTTTCGATATCGCCAATGGTCTCCGCTTTTGAAAGATCGATCGTGGCAACTTGTGGTGCTCCGCCGTTTTCAAGGGAAACCTGGATTCGT
Source organism: Planctomycetaceae bacterium (assembly GCA_020426395.1). GTDB lineage: Bacteria > Planctomycetota > Planctomycetia > Planctomycetales > Planctomycetaceae > Polystyrenella. The sequence goes on along the minus strand of JAGQQC010000045.1, from coordinate 961 downwards.
CCCAATTGAACTCCCCGGCCCGCCAGCAAATCTTCCACCCGGGTCTCATTGGTCAAAGCGGGATTAATGTCACTGGTAACCGGATCGGTCAGGGCGTGGAATGCGTCATGTCCGGTGATGTTATTACTTTCCAGATAACCCACCCCGATGGTGGAGTTGTTCTCGAATTCATCACCATGATAAACCACGGAACCATCCACGCGTGTTTCAAACGGAGGCGCATCGGTTTCACTTCCCCCGAAGAGATATCGCCCATTATGGATTGTATTGGCGGAGTTAAGCGAAGCGGTAATCAACGAAGAAAGTTCCGTCGCCATCGCCTGCTTTTCCGACGGACTGGAAGCGGCTCCGATCCCCGAAATAATGAATGATTTGGCCTTGTTGAGGGCATCGTTCACAGTTCCCAGTGCGGCTTCGGAAACCTCCAGAAAGGATGTGTCGATCGCGATATTTTTCTGCAGTTGTTCGTTACGTTCGATCTGTTTTTGATAACCAATCGCTCGGATCGCCGAGGCGGGGGCTTCGGAGGGCAGAAAATATTTCTGACCCGTTGCCACCTGATTCTGCATACGGAAAATCAATTGATTCGCCGCTGCAATATCTGACTGCAACTGTCTGGTCGCAAGCGAGCCCGGGAGGCGACCGCTAAGAATAGGACCAATACTCATTGCCTGTTTCCTGAAGATTGAAAGATTAACACGTTTACTTCAATTTGATTTTTGATCGTAATTCGTAATCTGCTATGCCAAAATTTATTCGTTATCGAAAAAGTCACATATTCAACAACACGTTGTACAACTCATCAATAATGCTGACGATTCGGGCGGCAGCTTGATAGGCGTTCTGGAAGTTCATGATCTTGATCGCTTCTTCATCCAGACTGACTCCTGAAAACTGTTCGCGTTGGTTTGCCAATCCCCCTCGATAGGCTTCTGTCCCGGAAGCTAACGTGGCCGTCGCC
>JAGQQC010000459.1 GCA_020426395.1 Planctomycetaceae bacterium | reverse complement strand
GTACCTGGATAAACGGCATGATGGTGCCATTCTGGAAATGAATGGTTCGATGGCCTTTACCACCGATAGTTTTGTGATTTCCCCGGTTTTCTTTCCCGGTGGTGACATCGGCGAACTGGCAGTGAATGGCACCGTGAATGATCTGGCCATGTGTGGTGCTGTCCCGCAATTTATTTCGGTCAGCTTTATTATCGAAGAAGGTCTACCGTTTCGGGATCTTTGGAAGATATTGACATCTATAAAATACGCCTGTGAAGAAGCGGGTGTAATGGTAGTAACCGGAGATACTAAGGTTGTGGAAAGAGACAAGGGAGATAAAATTTTTATCAATACCACAGGCATTGGGAATCTGCATAAAAAGGCAAACATTGATGTAAGCCGCGTAAAATCGGGTGATAAAGTTATTGTTAGCGACTGGGTTGCTACCCATGGTGTTGCAATTCTTTCAGTCCGGGAGGGTTTACAATTTGAAACAACCATTGAAAGCGATACACGGAGTCTGCACCGGCCTGTATTAAGCCTGCTGGATCATTTGGGTGAACATATCCATTTGCTCAGGGACCCAACCCGGGGAGGTATTGCCACCGTTTTAAATGAAGTGGCCCGGGATCGAAACTTAGGTGTTGATTTGAACGAAATGTCATTGCCCGTTGATGATCAGGTAAATGCTGCTTGTGAAATGCTTGGACTGGATCCCCTATATGTGGCCAATGAAGGAGTTTTTATCACCATTGTAGATGCTTCCATAGCTGATCAGGCACTGGAGATACTTCATAAGGATGCCTACTGCCGTCAGGCCAAGATCATTGGTGAGATGACGGAAAATCATCCCCGTCAAGTGGTTGCGACTGGTGAAATAGGAGGGAAACGGGTGGTGAGTATGATGATTGGGGAGCAACTTCCTCGAATATGTTGAGCCTAGCGTGAGAAAGGTAGAAAATAGAGAGAATGCATTTAGGAGAGGTTTTCTTCAGCTAAATAACCTAAATTGGATGGATCATTTATCGGAAAACTATTTTAGAGGCTAGATCAACGCATGAAGGTTATATTTTGTGATTAGAAACTGGTACACGATGGTCATCCCGATAATTCAAAGTGATACTTAGATGGACATACAATCATTCCCTTGGTTATTTGCCGCGATCGTGGGTTTTGGTCATGCATTTGAAGCAGACCATCTGTTAGCTGTAGGAAATATTGTGACCAAGAGAGATAATATAATCCATGCAATAAAAGATGGAATTTATTGGGGACTAGGTCATACATCTACTATCTTTTTGATTGGCGTATTGATGATCATAGGAAAAATGACCTTTTTTGAGGGTTATTTTAGTTATTTCGAGGCGGTTGTGGGCATCATGTTAATTATCCTGGGAGTGGTGCGAATTATCCAATTCTTCAATGGCAGGGAAAAAGGCGTTGTGACTGTTGATAAGCATAATGTTGCTTATGGTGTAGGTTTAATTCATGGGATGGCAGGTAGCGGGGCCATGATTCTTTTGGTTATGACAGAGGTCAAGGGAAATGTAAACAGTCTCCTTTATTTACTGGTGTTTGGTGTGGGGTCTGTAGTCGGAATGCTGCTTGCAGCCGGTATTTTTAGTTTGCCTTTTTCTCGAAAATTAACTAGTAACAAGACATTGCAGCTGAGTCTTGTTGTGCTCTCATCTCTATTATGTATTGGATATGGAGGTTATATTGTATTTCAAAACTTAGTTTAGGATTAATTCCCATAGAAGTGCAATATCATTGTTCAATTACTTTCTCCTGGTAGATTTCCCGGATGGATATATCTTTTCCTTCCAGTGCCATTTTTTCCTTTAGAAATGCACAGCCAAATAGGATAATTGCTGAACTATAGTAGGACCAAAGGAGCAAGGCAATTACAGCGGTAGCTGAGCTATAAATATTTTGCAGACGGGTATTCCCGATGTAATAGCCAATAGCAAATTTTCCGGCCAAAAACAGGAAAGCAATTAAAAGAGAAGGATGAAGCACATCTTTGACTGTCAGCTGGACATCCGGCAAGACTTTAAAGATTAGAATAAAAAGTGCAGTAATTATAATGACAGGCAAGATAATTGAACTGGCTAGAATAACAACCCATTCAACTCCGGAAATATACTGCATGAGACGTCCACCGAGCGCCGATAAAACCATGTCCAGGACCAGACTGAAGAGTAATATGATAGCAAAACCAAGGAGAATTCCTATCGATAATAATCTTTTTAATATAAAATGATAGATGGATATCCATCCCTCTGTTTTTCTTTGAATGAGGAAGATCGTGTTGAATGAATTTTGTAATGTGGTAAAGATGGTTGAGGCAGTAAAAATCAGAATAATAATACTTAAAAGAACCTTCCAGGTCTGACCTTCACTGAATTCTATTTGTACGACTGCATTTTGTAGTGAAGTGGTAGCTTCCGGACCAATCATTTTACTCAGTTCACTAAAGATAAATTGTCTTGCCTGGTCCGGATCAATGACGAGTGCAGTGATTCTTAATAAAATAAATATAACAGCGGGTAAAGAAAAAAGGGCATAGTAGGCTAGGGATGCCGAGATTTGCAACAGGTTGAGATAGAAGAAGGATTTGATCGAGCGAAGGGTAATCTTAATGAATTTCATAAGATATTTCCCTGTTCAGTGGTAAGATTGACATTAAATTGTAAATCATTTATCATTCCGCAGGAAAACTCACTGACCGGGAGTAAAAGTTCGATGATTTCTGACCTTCATCACGCTGCGCTCATTAAGGTATTGCCGAACATTCAACTTGTATAGTACGTCTTGACCATGTGAGACGTAAAAAATATAAATTGATTCGACGATTACCTAGAGCAGTAAAAGCTAGAATGATTAGGAAATTACCAAGGCATTTGTGGAATCGTTTGAGGAGAGCTACAATTTCAAAAGAGAGATCGATTTGAAATATCGGCTTCTATTTATTATGCCTGATTTCAATTGGCAGTCAGACCTCTTCTGCTGAATAATTAAATTTTTTTCGGATGAATTTAGAAATGATGAGATTATGAAAAAGATCATTTATTTTACCTTTTCGGTGGTCGCAATTGCTTGCAATCAAAATCAACGGCAAGATCTGAATGCAACCGGAGAAGAAGTACAAGATTTTGCTCGGGAATTTTCTGAGGATTTTCAGAAACAATGGAATGAGCTAACGATTTCCCTTGAAGAATATGATAAGAGGTTAGATGAGAAGCTTGATAGTCTGCAAGTAGCAGTTGATGCAGCAGGTGATAAGGCTTCGAACGACATGAGGGAATCGAAGAAAAACATGGAGGCCTGGAGCAAAGATATTAAATACAAATTAAAAATAAAGAAGGAGCAAGCTGCTGAAAATTGGGATGTTTTTAAAAAAGAAACGAAAAACTATTTAGAGTCTTTGGATAAGAAATTAGGTGGTGGATCGTAATTATCTCTTCTTTGCGACAGTAAAAATCATTTTAGGCGTCATATGTGGAGTGATAATGGTTTTTTAAGGTTTTAATTAAATTCCAGTTACTTTCAAGAATCACCTTAAGTATATTTCGTAGCTGTTTGATTTCTTTTTTTAGGGAAAGGTCTTCGTGATAGGGTGAATTAAAACCCTTATTGTGGGTCAATAATTCTTCGTACATCAAC
>JAGQQC010000458.1 GCA_020426395.1 Planctomycetaceae bacterium | reverse complement strand
TACCGTTTCTTCAGCCGGTTCCTCCGCACTGTCATCATCAGTGACCGCCATTTCTGGTGTCGCGGGAGAATCCGATTCTTCTTCGGTTTCTTCGCTCTGAGTTTCTGACTCGGAGGAAGCGGGTTTAGAAGTCGCTTCCGGAGCCGGTTTTTTATAAGCGGCTCCACTTTCCATATTGGCCAAACGTTCGCTTTCGATGTCGGCGAAGTCGATGATTTCATCACATTGTTGTTCGGTCAACCCACCCATTTCAGCGAGCTGGTCGGGCTCGATGATGGAAAGGTCGTCAAAGGTGAAGAATCCCTGAGCGACCAGGTTTTCCGCCAGTTCTTCATCCACATGTGGGGCCTGGACAAAACTGGTGACGGATTCTTCGAGCTGCTGGTCCAGCATGTCTTGTGTCATGACCTGGATGTCCCAACCGACCAGTTTCGATGCGAGCCGGACATTCTGTCCTTTCTTGCCGATGGCCAGGGAGAGTTGATCGTCGTGGACCAGAACGATCACTTTTCCGAGCATAGGACAAAGGATGACGTCCTGCACGTCGGCAGGTTGTAGTGCGTTAGGGACCAGTACCTGGAGTGAATCATTCCAGCGGACAATATCGATTCGCTCGCCGTGAAGCTCATCGACGATATTGCGAATCCGGGCTCCTCGCATCCCGACACAAGCACCCACAGCGTCTACTTTTGTATCAAAGCAACTGACGGCGACTTTTGATCGATAACCTGCTTCGCGGGCGAGTGAACGGACTTCAATCACATTTTCGGCGATTTCAGGGATTTCGACTTCGAATAACCGGCGAACCATCTCACGATGTGCACGGGAAAGTACGATCCGAACCCGACTGCCTACCTTACGAACTTCCAGGATGACGGCTCGAATACGTTCGCCGTTACGATGTTCTTCGCCAGGAATTTGTTCGCTACGGGGAAGGATGCCTTCGACTTTGCCAAGGTTCACGGTTACTGATCGGCCTCCGTCTACCCGGGAGACGGTCCCGGTGACGAGTTGCCATTTCATTTCCATGTATTCGTCGAACAGTGCATCTCGCTCTGCTTCGCGAATTTTCTGAATCATCACCTGTTTGGCAGTTTGGGCAGCAATTCGGCCGAGCAGATCACCCATGACGTCGGGCTCAACTTCTTTGGCGTCGATCGTCATGGTCGGATCACCTGTGACCCGATCGATGGTGACTACAAGTTCGGAGCCTTCGCCGTAATGTTTGCGTGCAGCCGACAGGATCGCCTGTTCGATTCCCTCGAAGACGATCTCCTGATCGATACCTTTGTCGCGATGAATCGCGTCTACAATTCTCAGGATTTCCCTGCCGTTCATCCATTTCCCCTTTAAGTGAGTAGAACGGGAATGTTTATGTTCCACTCACGACAGGACTTAGCACCTGTCCATATTCAATTTATTGAGTTGTCAGCACGTCTTTCCATTCTTCGCTACATCATCAAGTCACTGTGATGATCAAATCACTGTGATGGGTGATTCGTAGCAGAGATTGGAGCCGTGTCAGGTTCATTCAAATTCTGCAAAACAGCCGCTGATTTCCATAAGAGACTGTTTTACTTAGGTAATATTAAAGTCTCAAACTGACGGATGTTGTCAGTCTAAGTGGTTGTTTAGTCTAGGTTTATTATTCTTGCTGACCAGGGCCGGGTTTGGCCGGGCTCAATCGGCAGGGACAATAAAAAAAGCGGGAATGATTCCCACTTTCACGAATATGCCTCCCGTGAAGCATATTCCTCGAAGCGCAAAGGCTACGAGTGACTGTCATCAGGTGAAGTTAAAAGCATTCACGCTAACATCGCAAATGCCTCACAGGATACCTAACATGGAACAAATTCCGACCTGAACGACGAGATGGTTAATCATTCACAACATGGGATTGATCAGACTAAACTGATCAATATACCGGGAATCTTCTATCTGAACAGGGGCGAGTGCCGTTGGATAGATAGAAAATACCCGTCGAGATTGATCCGCAAGGATCCCTCATTCGGGTGAGATTATCGACTTCTGATCAGGCTGTCAAGAAAATCGAAGAAACAATCAGGAATTTAAGTCCTGCTCAGTAAAAAAGTTTCTTCATTTGAGAGCCTTTTCCAGGAGTCTCTCCTAAGCCTCTCACGAAGTGTCAAAGTGAGAGAAGAAAAGGGGAATTCAGGTTTGCTGAGAGGGCAGATTTGTCTCTGGGTCAAACGCTGGAGATGACCACTGGATATCAGGGAGACGTTCGCAACCAACGTAAATGGAGACGTTCAAAGAGGTTTGTAAATCAACAATGATCGAGCGGTCTTAAACGGCTTCAGCGATAATGGCGCTGGCCTGTCCCTGACGGGTTACGTTGATGTTCAGCACGGTTTTGTTCTCGACAGCGAGCGGGGCTCCATGAACGATATTCAGAGGAAGATCGTCGGGCCCCTGCTCCTGGAAGTTCAAGGTCGGAAAGACTGTCCCTTCTTGCAGGCCGACTAACGAACCGGCCAGTTCCAGCGAGCCGCACGAAGCCCCCGGGTTTCCCCAGTAGCTTTTGAGCGAAGTGACCGGGACAGTCGAAGCCAATTCCCCAAACACGTCGTGGATGGCGGCTGCTTCTTTCTGGTCTGCTTCAATTTCACCAAGGCCATGCGCATTAATGTGACCGATGTCGGATGGGGACAATCCGGCACTTTTTAACGCTGCTTTCATTGCCGCGGCGAGAGCCTCTCTCAGGTGTCCTCTACCTTCGTTGTCCGCAACACAGCTTGCGCCGGAACCAAGTACTTTTGCCCAGATTTTGGCTCCCCGAGCCTGGGCGTGCGATTCTGTTTCGAGGATGAATGAACCCCCTCCTTCAGCCAGAACCTGCCCCGTTCGTTCTTTATCGAAGGGACGTGCCCACGTGCCAGGTTCTCCTTCGTTCTGGGCAAGATGGTCCCAGAATGAACCATGGATTGACTTGACTGGGTTCAATCGAGTTCCCGTTGTTCCCGCAATCATGATATCGGCCCAACCCCGCTGGATAATGCTCATCGCTTCTCCCAGGACCAGGTTACCCGAGGCTTCGTCCACGGTCATAGAGTTACTCGGTCCACGAGCATCCATGGAGATTCCGATGTGGCAGGCAGGCATGTTGGGGAGATAGCAGAGCAACCACAACGGTTCCATGGCCACCAACCCCTTTTCCCCCCATTCATCAAAGTGGAATTCATGACCTGAATCGGCTTCCCCGGTGCATTTCCAGCAGGCATCCTTCAGGACCCAGGGAGGGCTGAACATGAGATTTGCGCCAAATTCCACACCAAAACGAGTGTGGTCGATCTGGTCCAAATCCAGCCCAGAGTTTTCCACAGCCTGCAACGCTGCAGCGACACCCAGTTGGATCTCGCGACACATCACCTTGACGCTTTTCTTCAACGGTTTCAGGTACACCTTGCGGGCGTCAGCTTCCGTGAAATTAGTGACTTCACCCCCCACATTGCCGGGACAGGCAGAAGTGGGGAGCAGCTCCATAGGTTTAACGGCGCTTCTTTGTTCCTGTAAGCTGCTGGTAAATTCATCCAGTCCAATTCCGGCAGGCGAGAAGACTCCAATTCCTGTGATGACAATGTTTGAGTCCGACGATCCGTTGCTAACCATTTCGGTGTTCCAGTTAACCT
>JAGQQC010000457.1 GCA_020426395.1 Planctomycetaceae bacterium | reverse complement strand
TGACCGATGATTACGCCGCTCTGTTCGACAAGGAATATGTGAGCGAGGTTTCGATTCCCAGTCTTGATGGACGTATTCTGACACGGGAAGGGTTGGTACTGGCGGAAGATCGGCAGGTTTTGAATTTGACCTCGCACTATCGTTGGCTCGAAGAACCGGCGAATGAAGAGTGGCTCAAAAGACATGCCCGCAGTCGACTGTCTCCTCAGGATCGTCGTGACAAAGAAAAGTTGGCGGAACAGGAACAAATTATTCTTCAGGAACGGGAGGCGATGTGGAATCAGCTTGCCCAGTTAACAGGACGGACCACAGAGGAGCTTCGAGAGGCCCGACAGAAAATCCAACAACGGGTCGAACGGCAACTCGAATCGGTCAAACGTCGTCGAGTCGAACGGGAAGCGGAAGCCGTTTCGGAGCAAGTGAAACCGGAGGACCAACCGGATGACTGGTGGTCACAACTGACGCATTCCGTCAAACAGGAACTGACCACCACTCCTCACCGGCAGGTGGACGACCCGTTAGTGATCCGAGAGGAGTTGGAATATCACACTGTTCTGGAAAACATCAGTGTCGAAATTGCCAGTCGCATAAAAACGCATCGTTCCCAGTTTCCCGGACTCGATTTTGAAGTGAAAACGGAACGCCATTATCCCCAACGCGATTTAGCTGCGCATATTGTAGGTGTCCGTCGACCGCTTACTCCCGATCAGTATCAAGCCCGGCAGGAATCGCTGGAAGAGAACGATCCGCTCGATTATCAGATTGGCGATCACATCGGATTAACCGGTCTCGAAAAACGATATGACCGCCAGCTTCGTGGATTGCGGGGAATGCGACGAATCGTGAAAAACCGACATGGGGAAATTCTCTCCGATGAGGTGATTCGTAATCCACGCAAAGGTCGGAACGTTATTGTCTCCTTGCACAGTCAGTTACAACGAGCGATTCAAGATCACCTCGAAGCCCAGATTTCATTAGGTGAAGAAACAACCCGCTCATCTTCCGGAACAGGGAACGATACTGAAGATGTAGTCGATGCCAGTCCCGATCAAACGGCCATTGGGCAGGGAGCCCATATTCAACCTCCTGCGGGTGGGGCTGTTGTCGTGCTCGATGTTCGTACGGGCGCGGTGGTCGCCGCCGTTTCCGCGCCTGGGTTTGACTTGGAATTGATGTCTCATCCGGAAACCGATCTTCCCCGCTGGCAACAACTGCAACAGGACCAGCGCGGTCCCTTTATGACGCGTTTCACACAGATGGCCGTCGCTCCGGGTTCGGTTTTCAAAACGATGTCGTCGATCGCGATGTTACACAGTGGTCAATGGAACCCCGATCAACCCCGGTACTGTCAGGGGTATCTGCATCAACCTCATCAATACCGATGTTATATCTATTCTCACTACGGACATGGTCACGGGGATATGACGTTAACCGATGCGATTTGTCAGTCCTGTAACGTCTATTATTTTACCGCCGCCGAAGAGTTGGGGGCACAGCCATTTGTTGAGTGGTCGCGTAAACTGGGGTTCGGGCAACGTACGGGAATTGATCTCCCCGATGAACGAACCGGAAATTTGCCGAATCTGAAACCGGACGACGTGGGTTATGCGGGGAACAGTCGTGGGCTGGCGATCGGTCAGGCGCGCTTAACGACCACCCCGATTCAAATCGCGAGGATGATGGCTTTCATTGCTAATGGAGGAGAACTGGTTACCCCGTATCTGGTGGATCAGATTGAAGATGTTGATGCCGCGCAACCCCATTACCGCGATCCGATCGTCCAGAAAATTCCGGGAGTGGACGATGATCTCCTCGCCCGTATTCGGGAAGGGTTATGGATGGTCGTTCAAAACCCTCGCGGGACCGGTTACAAACATGTCCGGTTATCCGACATCGAAATTGCTGGAAAAACGGGTACGGCCGAGGTCGGAGCGGGTCGCCGCGACCACGCCTGGTTTGCAGGATTTGTCCCCGCCCAACGCCCCAAATATGCGTTCGCCGTCGTGATGGAACACGCTGGTTCGGGAGGCAAAATGGCCGGCCCCGTTGCGAAGCAGGTGGTGCAGTCAATGCTTGAACTCGGACTGCTCGGGGGGCAGGCGGAACTGGCCAAACGGGAAAAAAGCGAGTGATTTCCCACAGTTCCGCTTCAATCTGACTGAAACGAACCACTTTCACGGATCGGGGTCTTTTTTCTGAACAGGGGGATATCTACACTCACGGGGAACGGGTTTGGTGGTTCAAATAAATTCATCTACTTCTTTTACGATAAAGTGTTATGTCCCAGCGAGTTGTCCTGGCGATGAGTGGTGGGGTCGATAGTTCGGCGGCCGCTTATTTGCTGCAACAACAAGGTTATGAGGTGATCGGCCTCTTCATGCGGTCCGGCGCGACCGAAGCGGAAGCGTGCGCACTACCCGCCGAGAATGTCTTGCCAGTACTCAATGCGAAAAGTCATAAGCAGGGTTGCTGTTCCGCGTCCGATGCCGCCGACGCCCGTCGTGTTGCCGATAAACTCGACATTCCGTTTCATGCGATTAATTTTCAGAATGCGTTCGGACGGATCAAAGATTACTTCGCCGATGAATATCTTGCGGGACGGACACCAAACCCGTGCGTGATGTGTAACATCTGGCTGAAGTTCGGCAAGTTATGGGACTTCGCTCAATCTGTCGGAGCTGACAAAATCGCCACGGGTCATTATGCCCGACTTGTTCCTGATGAAGAGACAGGAGCAATTGCCTTACGTCGCGGTACGGATCGTAAAAAAGATCAGACGTATGTCCTGTTTGGTATCAACCCCGATTTACTCGATAAAATTCTTTTCCCGGTATGTGACTTCGAAAAGTCGGATCTGCGAGAGATGGCTCGACAAGCGGGTATTAACACGCACGACAAAAAAGACAGTCAGGAAATTTGTTTCATTCCGGATCAGGATTACGTCGGTTTCATTAAACGATATCGAGGTGAGTTCGATACCAGTGGTGAATTAGTCGACACCACCGGGAATGTTGTTGGTCAGCATACCGGTTACCAAAACTTTACGATCGGCCAGCGGAAAGGGTTGGGGGTGACCTTCGGTGAACCCCGGTTCGTGGTTGAGATCAATCCCGACACGAAACAGGTCGTCCTGGGAACACGCGAGGACCTCGGTCGCTACGAATTAAAAGCGGATCAGATGAATCTTCTTGTGCCTGATCTTCCCAATAAATTTCGATGTCAGGCCATGATCCGCTATCAACACACCCCCGCCGACTGCGAAGTCGAACTGCTCGGAGACAATCGCTTCCGCGTTCAATTCGACAACCCTCAATACGGCGTCGCCCCGGGCCAGGCCTGTGTATTGTATGAAGAAGACCGCGTATTGGGTGGCGGATGGATTTGCTGATTTCTACAGGGTAACCCAGACAATCTCGCAGAGTTGTCTGGGTCGCACAGCGACAAGCGGGCACTGATCGTCACCTCGATTGAACTGCTATACACGCTTAAACATCTAGCATCCGCTCGTGCATTCAGCCCGCAGTTGTGATGTGCAAACTCTTCTCATTCATGACTTCGACGGATCAACTCTCCTGCCTGAGAGTCGGCACTAGAGCGCATCACATTTTACCCTAGCGCCATCGAGGCAACGTAGTTAAACTAGTGAGACTCATTTCAAAAAGGAGT
>JAGQQC010000456.1 GCA_020426395.1 Planctomycetaceae bacterium | reverse complement strand
AACTAAGATCCAAAAACCCAGCCCCGTTTGCAGCTTACTATCAGCAGGACGACTGGTTCATTGCCAGTTCTTCACCCGAGCGGTTCATTCAGGTACAGAATGGAACTGTCATCACGCGGCCGATTAAAGGAACGCGCCAACGCCGCCGGGCCGAAGCGGATCTTTTCACACGGGATGAATTACGTGAAAGTGAAAAAGATCGTGCAGAGAATGTTATGATTGTCGATCTTCTCCGGAATGATCTCTCGCGGGTTTGCCAGCCGGGAACGATTCATGTACCTGATTTGTGCCGTGTCGAAATGTACGAAACAGTTCAGCATCTGGTTTCCGAAGTTCGCGGCGAATTACAATCGGAGAAAACCGTCTGGGATCTGCTCGCGGCGACTTTTCCGGGGGGATCCATCACTGGAGCCCCTAAAATTCGGGCGATGGAAATCATCACCGAACTCGAAACGACGGCACGGGGGCCGTATTGTGGTTCACTTTTTTATGCTGGATTTAACGGGCAATTTGACAGCAGTATTTTGATTCGAACGTTGACCGGCAGAGGGGGTTGGATTCAGTTTCCGGTGGGCGGGGGTATTGTCATTCAGTCCGAACCGATGCTTGAATACGAAGAAACGCTCCACAAGGCCGCCGGTATGCGGCGTGCACTCGATGTGCTGTGAAGTTACTTGAAAATAGGCTCGCTCTCCTGACATTCCTCACCGATTCTCACGGAACCGGGCGTGTTTTTACACAGGAATCCCGATAGAATCAGATCGAATTAAGCGTATTGCCCCCAGGTTATTTATCAAGATTGAAAATAATCGCTGCAAATGATTGTGCTTCTCGACAACTACGACAGTTTTGTCTTCAACCTGGCTCGTTACTGCGAAGAGCTGGGTGTGAAGACGAATGTGGTCCGTGCGGATGAAATTGATGCCGCCCGGTTGCGAGCGCTGCAGCCCCAGGGAATTGTGATTTCACCCGGCCCCTGTACTCCTCGCGAGGCGGGGAATTCTTTGTCCATCGTGCGCGAATTGGCGGGAGTCTATCCGATACTGGGAGTCTGTCTGGGGCACCAAGTAATCGCCTCAACGGCAGGTTCAAGAATCATCCATGCTCCGGAACCGATTCACGGTAGGACTTCGCTCATCCACCACCTGGGGACTCCCCTGTTTGAGGGTCTTTCCAATCCATTTCAAGCGACTCGATATCACTCGTTAATTCTGGAAGAGGAAAGTCTGGGAACCGATTTTCGAATCACGGCCCGAGCCGAAGATGGAGTTCCGATGGCGATTGAGCATGTTCGTTGGCCAGTGATGGGAGTGCAGTTTCATCCGGAATCGATCCTCACCGATTTTGGTCATCAGCTCCTTGGGAATTTCTTCAGAATTGCGGGAGTTGATTGTCGAAAGTATGCTGGGCAGGAATTGCCCCATCCCGATGAAAAATATACGACCCCACCTCCTGCACCTGCCCATACGCCCGGACCGGTTTCTCTTCGCTGATGGGAACAAGAGAAACCGATGCCCCGCTTTACTAAGTCTTACTGAAAGCGTTAACCGGAATTCTTTTCGAAGCTGTTACAACCCGATCCCGTTGAGAACGACTCTCGGGAAAAGGATCGTTCTCCGGGCATTGCAGGGATCTCTTTTTACTCCCAACCGATAAAGATGTTGAAGGAGTCCCCTGATATCTTGCGAGGAGCGTATCGACAGATTATCCGATCGAAAAGTTCTCATCTGGCGACGGAGTTTTGCCACTTCACTTTAGAGCCTCATTCGATCTGGATAGACCCCGCATTCCTTTTCCAGACAGCAGCATTTGTCGTGATGCAGGAGCAAATAGCGACAGACCGCGCTCAGAAAAGAGACTGCGACTGGTAAAACCGGAATAGATCTCTTGGCTTCCTTAATTCGACATCGCAACAAGACGGCGCTGCTTCTAGTGGCTTTGGTGCTCGTATTTGTCCTTTCTGCAACCATTCTGCGCGGTCAGTCAAGTTCCGGCAAACATGGGGTCTGGCACTCCGATTTTCGCAAAGCGCACGCAGAAGCCAAACAAACCGGCCGGCCGCTGATTATTCATTTCTATGCCGACTGGTGCATGCCCTGCCAGCGTATGGAAAAAGAAGTTCTCTCTTCGCGGGAATTGTCGCAGGTCGTCAATAAAGAGTTTGTAGCGGTCAAAATTAACGCAGACCATCATCAGGATATCGTGCAGCATTTTGGGATCAAATCCTTGCCGAGTGATGTCGTCATCTCTCCCAGTGGAAAAGTGCTGTTGCGGAATAACGGTTACCAACAGCCCAATGTTTATCTGGCTGGTTTGCATTCTGCTTCACTTGGCTATCAGCGCCCTGCCCAGCCGAGAGAAGAGGTCGTACAAAAGCCTACGGAATCCACAGGACTACCTAAGGAGAAAAGAGGAGATGCGAGTGCGGTTAAAGTGGGGCTCAACGGCTTCTGCCCCGTTTCTCTCTTTTTGAACAAACGCTGGGATCGGGGAAATCCGGATTTCAAGGCTAGTTATCAGGACGTGGTTTACTTCTTTATGTCCCGAGAAGCACGCGATGAATTCCAGCGGACTCCAGAGAAGTATGCTCCTGAGTACCTCGGTTGCGATCCCGTGATCCTGACGGAAAGCGGCCATGCCGTTCCAGGAACGACGAAGTACGCGGCCTATTCCAAAGGGCGGCTTTATCTGTTCCTGATTCCGGAGACCCGGGAGCGATTCAACCGGACTCCTGAAAAGTACATCAATTATCGCCAAGCCCTCGATATTGAGCACATTGAGCAGACTGCCAATGCCGAATCTTTGAAGGAATCTTACGAGGTCCGTTAGGAGTTCTAAAAGACTGGAATGCTGGGCCCGAATATTCGAAATCCGGGTTTTCCTAAGCCGTTTTTCGGCTAGTACTTCGGGTGGACGAGCAGACCTCGATCTGGAATCCTGGGTGGCAAAATTGGTGTAGTCGGAATTTTTTGACAGAGATGCTGAAAACTTGTGAAACAGGGGGGAGATCAATTGACACGTTTAGGATGAGAAGTAGAATAAAGTAGGCATCAAATGATGCTGTATGAATGCAATCTATATGACGATTCATTTGTCGAGTATTCCATTGACAATCCTAATGTGACTCGTCATCTTCTTAAGCAGAAGTGTCTTACTTCTCTCCTGTTCGGCTGACGCTGAACGACTCTGGTGACCTCCTCTAACTACCGTCTAAGCAACCCTTCCAGCGATGGATTTTGTTCCTTCTGACGGCAAGAGAGCTTTTCTCAAGTAGCTGCTGTTGCTCTCGATACTTGTTCCCCGGGACCTTGGTTCGGTTCGTGTGTGTGGCCTGGTATCTTTCCTGTTCTTCTGAACGTATGCCGATGGCTTGAGATTATTGGTTTTCCAGTCAGGTTAGATTGTACGTGTGACCTGAAGATTGGGAAATTATTCCCCTGTCACATCTGCAATGGGAAAAGGAACAGGCGTTTCTGTGATTCATACTTTACGTGATTCAGCCTGTGTATTGAATCAGCAGGTTTTTTCCATCGCAGGCTCAATTCAGGATGCCTTAGGGGCAAACTAGAAGTGATCCTAAAACCCTCTGATGGGTCGAATTGGTCCTTGTTTTCAGGCTCAAGCACAACCACAACCGGGTTTTAGGATGGGTTCTGATACCCCGTTACGCAT
>JAGQQC010000455.1 GCA_020426395.1 Planctomycetaceae bacterium | reverse complement strand
CCTTCTGTTCGTAACTGGGCTCGAGCCCCTCTTCCGCCGGGAGGAGCCAGATCTGATAGAGATGCACCGATTCTTCACGGGAAGGATTGAACTCGCTATGCGTGATCCCGGTTCCGGCGGTCATCCGCTGGAATTCACCGGGACGAAGGACCTCTCCATTGCCCATCGAATCTTTATGTTCCAAGGCACCTTCGAGCACGTACGTGACGATCTCCATATTGTCATGTGGATGCGTACCGAAACCACGACCCGGAGCGACACGATCTTCGTTCATCACACGCAGTGATCGGAACTGGATATGATTCGGGTCGTAATAACTGGAGAAGGAAAAAGTGTAGTTGGTTTTTAACCAACCGTGATCCGCCTGTCCTCGTTCGTCAGCTCTGCGGATGCGAATCATGGGTCGCTCCTTGATAAGTAAGAAAGGGTGGCCCTGACACTCTCATTGGAGTTGTCCAGGCCACCCGAAAAGATTATTTATCATTGAAGACAAGTCGGTTTGCAGAGAGATTCATCAGCCTTCCTGCGCCTGCGGTTCGACGACTCCCTGCGCGAAGGCTTTGTACGCTTGCCAGAAATTTTTAGCCATCGTGTCGGGGAAGACATGGTAATCGTCATTGGACAGTGCTTTGAGGAAACCTTCCGCGACTAGTTCAGGAGGTTCGGCAATCTCGGTCAAACCGGCTTCATTTCCCATGTCGGTCAAGATTGGTCCCGGGTGCACACTAATGACCCGCACCCCTTTCGGTTGCAGCAGATCGTGCAGCGCTTGTGTCACTGAATAAGCGGCGGCTTTCGATGCACAATACGTGGTAAAGTCCGCAAAACAACGTAGCGATGCAACCGAGTTCAATTGCGCGAAGACTCCCGAACTTTTTTCCAGCAGCGGAGCAAACGCTCGTGCCATGCGAATGAGCCCTTTCACATTGACATCGATTTCGTAGTCGAGCGCCTCGAATGCGTTTTCTGAAAAGGGATCGGATATTTTAAGCACACCAGCATTATTGATCACAATATCGACTTCACCCACACTGTTCGCCGCGGCAATGATCGAATCTTCGTTCGCCAGATCCAATGGCACCGCAACGACACGACCTTCAGTGGACTCTACCAGATCATTCACCGAGGCGGGGTTGCGTACGGCGGCGTATACTTTGCCGGCACCCGCTTTGAGCATGGATTCCAGAAATGCTTTTCCGATTCCCCGGTTCGCTCCCGTAATCAATACCGTTTTTCCACTGACATCAAAGCCCATATTCTTACTCCTGATCTTAATAGAGTGCGCTAGTCCTGTTTTGCTAAAGGCAGGTTGATCATTATAGTGAAGTCCCGCGAGCCCCTGCCTGTCAGACGAGACATCTGTTCGGTAAATTCTATTAGAAGTTATCCTAAAACCCTCTGATGGGTCAAATTACCTCTCATTTTTCAGCCTATGGAACAACCACAACCGGGTTTTAGGATGGGTTCAAATTCCAACCCGCCATTTGAAATCAGCCCATTGAGACCAACTTCCTGAGTGCCCCATTTTAGAATGCGAACTCGCTTTCCGTGATTGATCGAGACAGATTATGCTTGTTTCACCGTCTCTAGAGAGACAGGACAAATGGATTACCGGCTTGGGACAGGTGCATCTCCAGGAAAGATGGTTTAGAATTAGTTCACTATGAGCAGCTCAACTTCGGATAAATTCGATTTTGCCCAAAACGTAGCAATCCACGGCGTCGGCCTGATTGGTGGCTCGATCGCGGCGGCGCTCAAGAAATTGAATTTTCCGGGAACTGTGTATGGTGTTGGACGAAATCCCGAACGTCTCCAGGAAGCTCAGGACCGGGGATTGATCGATGAAGGATTCACCGACTTAGAGGAAGCCGCGGCGTTTGCCGACTTAATTATCATCTGCACTCCGGTCGATCATATCGTCCAGAATGTGCGAGATGCTGCGGAAGCGGCTCAACCGGGCACGTTAATTACCGATGGCGGAAGCGTTAAAGGCTCAATCTGCAAGCCTTTGACGAAGGGGCTTCCAGAGGGAGTGCATTTCATCGGATCCCATCCCCTGGCGGGCTCAGAAAAACAGGGTTTTGAGCATGCAAAAGCGAACCTTTACGAAGAGCGTGTCTGCGTGGTAACTCCGTACGCCGAAACCAATCCAGATCAGCTATCGCGACTGCACCGATTCTGGGAAATATTGGGGATGCGGGTCGTCGAAATGGGCCCGGAGGATCATGACACCGCTCTCGCGCAAACGAGTCACCTGCCTCACCTGGTTGCCGCCGTTCTGGCGGGGAACTTGAAAGAGGAACAGAAAATCCTCACCGCAACCGGCTTTCGCGACACGACCCGCGTGGCTGCCGGAGATCCTGCACTCTGGCAGGCGATTTTTCTCGGAAATCGGGAGGGATTACTCGGAACTCTCGATGAGTTTCAAGCACTGCTCAAACAATATCGGTCTGCCATACAGAATCAGGAGGCCGACACCTTGCAAAACCTGCTCAAAAACGCCAAAAGAAACCGGGATGGACTCAATCAATAATTCGACGTTGAAATCACCTGGAAGAGGAAGCTGGATTTCTCGCATCATGCCTCTGCGGATCGTCGCTGTTCGCCTGTTTCATCGTCCTGAAAACCCGTTCCAAACCTGAATTCTCCTCAACCTGTTCTCCAAGGAAAGCTAAAAACATTATGTTGTGGGAAGTCGAAATTTCTCCTGTCGCCAGCGAAGTCAATCGGGAAGCAGAACGAGTTCTGGCCGAAGCGCGGAATCTGGGAACCGACTCCATCAAAACGGTGCATGCGACCCGCTCCTTTCTGGTCGAAGGACCGCAGGACGCGATGCTTCTGGAACAGATTGCCCATAACCTGCTGGCCGATACCGTCGTAGAGAACTTCACGGTTCGCCAACTTCCGGCAACAGAAAATGAGAACGATGAGAACAACCTGCTGCTGAATGTTCTCTTCAAACCCGGTGTAACGGACAACGTCGCTGCGAGTACCCAGAAGGCTCTGGCCTCGCAAGGCATTGATGTCACCGCAGTCTCCACTTGTCGCAAATACACGTTTAACAACGACGCGAAACAGGAAGATCTCGGTCTCGTCTCGAAACGAGTGCTCGCGAACGATGCCATTGAACAAATTGTTCAAGGCCCCCTGCAACTGAATACGATTGGCCTCGGCAGCGAATACGAATTCGATTTGATCACCGTTCCAATTCGGGAAATGTCGGATGGAGATCTCGAAAAGTTATCCAAAGAAGGTCAGCTCTACCTGAGTCTGGTCGAGATGCAGACGATCCAGAAACAATTTCAGGAACTGGACCGCGACCCCACCGATATTGAACTCGAAACAATCGCCCAGACCTGGAGCGAGCATTGTTCCCACAAAACATTGGCGGGGCGCATTCATTATGTGGATGACCAACGGGATCTGCATTTCGAGAACATGCTCAAGGAAACGATCTTCGCCGCGACAATGAATATACGCAAAAAGCTGGGCGAGGAAGATTGGTGCGTGAGCGTTTTTGCCGACAATGCGGGGATCGTCAAGTTCGATGAAAAGCAGAATGTCTGCATCAAAGTCGAGACGCACAACCACCCTTCCGCCCTGGAACCTTACGGTGGTGCCAACACTGGTTTGGGTGGCGTGATTCGTGATCCACTCGGCACTGGCCTTGGCGCGAAGCCGGT
>JAGQQC010000454.1 GCA_020426395.1 Planctomycetaceae bacterium | reverse complement strand
TTACATCCGCCGCTACAAACCTTAAAAGACCAAGCCCGGGAGGGAACCCCCCACAGTCTGATGGACGCCCTGCGGAGGCTGTTCCGACTCTCGGAATAAAATTTGCTTCTCAACAACATTTAGTTCGTTGCATGACGCCCTTTTAGGCCAGGGCGGGGGTGGCCTGATAGTGTCGGGTGATCAAGTCGTTTTGAATCCAGAGAAGTTTATTGAACGCACGTAAGGCTTTGGCTTGCAAGTCTGCGTCCAGTCCCAGACCTAGAATGGTCGCCACAAAGGCATCCGCCACAAAGCCCATTAACGCATTCATTTGTACGAGCGGAATGTCGAGGTCTTTGCTTCCCGCTTTGGGGGTATGGATTTTGCCGACGAGATCAAGGTAAGTGACCAACTTTTCGTCGTATTCGCTGGTGACCAGGCGAGTCAGGTACCCTTTCAAGTGAGATTTTCGGAACTGGATCATCTCGTGATCCAGTGAGAGCGACTCAAGATCGGTGGGGACATCGCCCATATACCCATGCTGACGGGGAAGGAAGTGCCGTTTTGTGCAGTCATATGTAAAAAGTTTGTCATAAACAGCATCCACAAGTCCTGGGACCAGTGGAGCCAGAATCGGGGCGGATTGGTGAATCACATCGATATCTTCCTGGCCAAACCCCATGAATTCGACCAGATAGTTAAATCGGTAAGTCAAATCTTCTTCCAGACGGGATTCATCAATATGTTTCATTTCTCATTTGCCCCTTTTTTGGTAGATTATTGATCGAAATCTTATATGATACAGAATTAAATCAGACATCCGTATCCTGTTTTGAGAGTATACAATCCCTAAAGTGGATGTCAAAGTCCAGAATGTGGGTTTTTTGAAAATGTTTTCACAGACTGTCGAATACGCCCTGAGAGCCGTTGTCCAATTGGCTTACAAGGCACCGGAACCGTGTACAACGGAGCAGATTGCTGAAGCGACTATGGTCCCCAAAGCCTATCTCTCCAAAGTGTTACAAGGTCTGTCCCGTGCCGGAATTGTGAACTCACAACGGGGTATTCGAGGGGGGATGTCGCTCAGTAAATCCCCTGATGAATTGACCATTCTGGATGTCGTGAATTCGGTCGATCCCATTCAGAGGATTCACCAGTGTCCGCTAGGATTGAAATCACATGGTGCCAATTTATGTCCTCTGCATCGCCGTATGGACGAAAGTCTGGCGACTGTGGAGAAAGCTTTTGCAAGCACCACACTTGCTGAAATATTGGCAGAACCAAATAATAGTGCGCCACTTTGTGAGCGTGTGGATCAGAATCCGTATGTCAATTTAACAACTCCCCGTTCTCCCGAGAATTAGATCCTGGACAGTATTAGCCAGTATCTATTAACCAGTATCTTTCCAGGGCGGTGTTGTCTTGCCCGCTGCTGCACGGCTCGTTTTCAGCCTGTTACTCTGCAAATGACGGCGCTCGCCACTCAAACAATTGAACAATCTTGCGCTTAGTATTGCCGCTTTTTGTGCATTACTTGACAGGTCGAGTTTTCAGGATTGTGCTGATTTTACCGGTTTGCCACCTTATGCCTGTCACAAAAGAGAGATTCTATCGGGCAAGTTAAGCCGCTACGGGAAATTCGGCATGTTTTTACCTCGGAAATATCCGCAAGACATATTCCAGATCCTAATGTTGAATCACGATATAAACGAGAGTGTGCCTGTTTTCGGGCCTCTACCAAAATTTGCGGGATCTGTGCATGACTTCCCCTCTCGAGACAACATTCAGCCTGCTGGCGAGCAAAAAATCGACCGAAGCGAATGACCTCCTTATTGCCGCGATAGATGTTCCGGTAGGAGGAATTCAAGCACATGCGGTCCGTTCGCTTCTCAAGAAGCAACAGCCGGCTTCGCAGTTACTGATCATTCGCAAATGGCAGGAACTCCATCCGGCAGCCCAGGAATCGGTTTTCGAGCAAAAACATCTGATTCATGAAACCGTCCGTCAATGCCTCGAACGGGATGAAGGCGAACTGCGAAAGCTGGCACTCGAAGTCGCCGTTTCAATTTCAGATTTCGCATTGATCCCGATCATCCTTGAGTTGATGGAAAAAAGCAGTGGCAAAGTGCTTTCCAAGCTGACACATGCCTTGCGAATGCTAACGGATCAGTTCTACGAGGCACTCAAGAAAGAACAAACGGAAAACCTGGGACCAAACCTGAATACAGATAATCTGTATTATCAGCGCAAAGCGGTCCTTCAGCAAATGGTGGCTACAATCCACCGGATCGAAAATTTCGAGGAACCGGAACTTATTCTGGAATCGTTGTTGATTCTAGCGGCACCTGAATTACCAGACATCAGAGAAATGATGGCCAGTGGAAATCCAGGGATACTCAACCGCCTTCAACAGATATTCCTGCACAGCAAACATCAAGGCGTGATGCAGTTTATTCTTAGCTCAATGAGTTGTCGAAAACCGAACACACGAGTTATGGACGCAATTCGGATGCGGAAAGATCCGGAGTTCATCAACTTCCTGCTCGCGGAATTCCCTGAAAAACTGAATGCAATTCAGTCTGACAATTTTGGGCTTATTCAGTCGATTCGCTGGTTAGGTGATCCCGAGTCTGAACTTCCGCTAATTCTGCCTGCCCATCATCTGGGGCTGATTCGCCTGCTCATGGGGGTGCGTCTTCCTGTAGCAATTCAGATGGTCATTCTTAAATGGCTGATTCATAACAGTTCACCCGAAGTCCGTCTTGCAGCAACGGAAGTGCTCGCGACGTTGGATCAATCTTCGGCAGAAAACTTGATCAATGAAAGTCTGGAATCCGAAGACCCGAATGTGCAAGCTTGGGCAACAACGCAACTACGCTTTCAGGCGGGGGCGTCCAGTTTTGAGAAGTTGATCGCCCGGGTGGACAGTGACATGCCGGAAGTTCGTGAAGCGGCTCGTTCCGAACTGGAAAGCTTCGATCTCGACTTGATGATCAAGATTTTTGACGAAACACCATTACGAATTGTTCGTCAGGCAGGCATGTTGCTACAAAAGCTAGACCCTGAAGTCTACCACAAAATGGCGGAACGACTGAGTGATCCCATACGGGGAAAACGTATTCGTTCTGCACAAGCTGCCTTTGCTCTGGGGCTTCATCAGAATGTCTCACAGTCGCTCATGGGATTGCTCGGAGATAGTGACCCGATGGTTCGGCGCACGGCGGTTGAGATTCTGGGAGATGTTCCCAAACGAAATGTGTACGACATGCTTTATCAAATGCGAAACGATAAATCGCCTCGTGTTCGAGAGGCGGTTATTCGATCTCTGCAGAAAATTCAAAGCGCATTCCAGCAAATGCAAGCTACTGGAGCAAATGGCAACAAGACAAACTCTCAATCGGGAGCAAATGCGGGCGATTCTGCAAAAGCGGAAGTTGCTCTTACTGCTGCCAGCGGGCAGGAGGGTTAAGAAATGGACATGCTGACTTTGTTCATTGATTTGGGGCGCGTGCAACGCAACCTCAATGGTTATAACTTTCGGTCCGGGCAATTCACGGAATATTGGTATCTAGCCGTGATCCCCATTGTTTTTCTAATCATCTGGAAGTTTCTTCCCCAGTTAGAAAAGAAGGTCAAAAAGGCGACCGGGATTCCAGATGTCTCTCCCGATGCCAGCGCATTCGACCAGCTTTGCCGGGTGCATCGA
>JAGQQC010000453.1 GCA_020426395.1 Planctomycetaceae bacterium | reverse complement strand
TCGGTTTTCGAACGAACTTTGACGCGAAGCAATCGGCGGGTCCGTTTTCGAGCGGAATCATCGGCTGAAGGACGTGACTTATCCGGATAGTCGCGTCGTGCATTACGACTACGATCTGTCCAACGGGAGTAACAACTTCCATAACCGGCACGATTACCTGCGGAACATTCGTGAGACTGATTCAACCGGGACGATTCTTGCGCAGTATTCGTATACGTCCGGCGGGATCCCGGCCGTCACCAAGCTGGATGATATCAGCCTGCGACGGAATTACTTTAACTTCTCCAGCGAGGAGTATGATGGCTTCGACCGGTTTGGCCGGATCAAGGAGCAGCGCTGGGAAGGCTACAACATGGTCAGCGATGCGGACCAGTTCGACTACGTTCACGATTACAACAGTAACGTGACGTCGCGGGATATTCCGTCGGCGATTTATGCGGGTGATGACAAGGACCAGACGTTTGTGTATGACGATCTGGACCGGATGACGGCGTTTGATGAGGGGACGCTTTCGAGTGGGTCGATCAGCGGGACGCCGACGCGCGAACAGGATTTGACGCTTGATTCGGTTGGCAACTGGGTTAACCAGATTCTGAAAACGGCGGGGAGTACGGATCTCAATCAAACGCGCACGCTGAATGATGCGAATGAGATCTCGAACATTACCGAATCGACCGGTCCCGCCTGGGTGACGCCCGCGTATGATGCGGCGGGCAACATGACGACGATCCCCAAACCGGGCGACCCGACCGGCGGGTACACGGCGACGTACGATGCGTTCAACCGGCTGGTGAAACTGGAAGATGGGGCGAACACGGTTGCCGAGTATGAGTACGACGGCGTCGGGCAACGGATCGTGAAATCGGTCTATGCTTCCGGGACGCTCGATCATCGCCAGCACACGTATTACAACGGTGCGTGGCAACCACTCGAAGTGCGGAAGGAAGTGAGCAGTGTTGAGGATTCCGATCCGCTGGAACAGTTCGTTTATCACCCGGATTACATCGACGCGCCCCTCTTAAGGGATTACGACGCGAACACCGACGGCACCGCCGACCGGCATTACTACACGTTCGATGCGAACTACAACGTGACCGCAGTGACGGATGATTCAGCCACGGTACTCGAGCGCTACGAGTACAGCCCGTTCGGGGAATTGAGCGTGCTGGATGACGACTTCAGCGCGGACGCGGATGGTGTGAGTGATATTGAAAACAGTGTCACGTACACCGGTCGGCAGTTCGATGCGGAGAGCGGGTTGTATTACTTCCGCCATCGATATCATCATCCCCAGATGGGGCACTTTACGACACGTGATCCCGCCGGGTATGTGGATGGGGTGAGTTTGTACCAGGGGTATTTTGCGCCGGGTGGGGTGGATCCGAGCGGGTTGCTAGGAAGCCCATTTAGCATCAATCCAGAGGAGAAATCTGGCTTTGAAGTAGAGGTCCCTGGAGTAGGCATGTATGAACTCACCGTTCCTCAAAAGAAACGCTGGGATTTTCTTGAATCCTCTAAAAAACAGTGGATGGATTACACCATATATGTAGGTTTAGGACTTACGAGTGGAACGAATCCAATCCAGTCGATGGAAGATGAACTCCTCTTCAGCGCATTGAGCGATGTTTACTATAAAAGATTCTTGAGTGGATGTTATGGAAATGAACTCGATCCATTACGACTCGCCAGGGATTACTATGGGCTCGCCATGCAAGTACGGCAGACGGAACATGGTGGCATGGTAATGTCAGCATACGGAGCAGCAATATCTGGTGGAACACTTGGAACACTTGCAGGATCTGCAAGAATGTTGGTGAAACCAGGTGCTATTTTAAGAGGCGGAATTCGGAAGATCGCCAGAGAAGCAACAAAAAAGGCAGCAAAAGGATTTGCAGGCAGGCTTAGGAAAGAAGCTCTTGAGTTCGATTTTTCAACACAGGTATTTGATGTGCATCAACCATCTTCAAAATTGTGGATGGTATATGGGGATGGTCCCGGAGATGAATTTGGAGATCATTTTTGTGATTCAAAATGGCTGAAATCAGATGGTTCTCCTAACTGGCCAAATAACGATGGTTTTCTAGGAGAGCCACAAAAAATGACATTGGAACCTGGCACTTTGATAGATAGATATGGTAAAGATACCGGTACTTACATGTCACCATATGGAACACCACTTCCTGAACGGTCACTTGCTCCCGGAACTCAGTTTTACTCTCCCTATACGGCTTTTGAAGTGTTGGAACCACTAGAAGTTGACGGAGGTGTGATATCCCCTTGGTTTGGCCAACCCGGAATGGGAATACAGTATCATATGTCGAATAACGTTCAGTTTATGTTAATAAACGGTCAGATCAGAGTGATAAACATACCATGAATATCGAGCAACTTAGAAAACAACTAATTGAATCTGAGATACCCTTCAGTTGGTACTGTCTCACCGGAGGGTTACCAAGTGAAACGTCTTGTATCGCCCAAGATTCAGATGGAAAATGGATAACATATTATAGTGAACGAGGCTCAAGGACTGGGCTGAAATATTTTGAAACGGAAGAAGAGGCGTGTGATTCATTCTATCGTGACCTAATTCACGAGCTTGATATTTACCGAAAGTATCGTAAATGATTTTGGTTTCGATATTCGTAAGTTGAAAAACTCAGCCGCAGGAAAAAACAAGTTGTTGCAGTAAGTTATGTTCAAATTGAAGGTTGATTTTCGAACGAATTTCGACGAGGGGAAGCAGAATTCAGCTTAAAATTCACACGAAAATGCCGTCAGTGCTCAACGGTTGCGGTGAATGAATGGCCCTGGCATATCAAGGAGATCAGGCCGCATCACGGCAATAATACTTGAGCAACCCGCCAAGGCGCTCGCGGCATTCGATCTTGCTGGCGATACCCCCGACTTCATCACCTGGCTCAATCAATTGATTGTTTAACCCCTGATGGTTTCGCTCGTGGTGATAGTGCGTGACGTATTCTCGTTATGCGAGTTCAAGTGAATGTTGTCCGAAGAAGATCATTCTATTCAGGCATTCCGTTTTTAGACTTCTCATCCAACGTTCTAAATAAGCATTCAAGTTCGGGCTTTTGGGTGGGAGAAGAACAGGTTCGACATTGGTTTGTGTTCGTAGAAATGTTCTGAGGGGTCTGAAGTTGGTATCACGATCAATTATCAAATGTGTTGCGTCTTCCAGGAATTCATCACAGCCGGTTAAATTACGTCCGACCTGTGTTATCAAGTCTCTGTGCGGATTTGTGGTAACGTCTGAGACTTTCACTCGACGCGATTTTAATTCCATTACCACCAGAACGTAGAAGGTCGTCAAACCAGTTTTCGTCCAGACCTCAACCGTCGTGAAGTCCGCAGCGAAAATCGTCTCCCAATGGGCTTTCAGAAATGTTTTCCAAGCTAGAGTAGGAGGCCGGTCGGGAGCAGGTTCAATCCCATGTCTTTTCAGGACGTTGCCCACTGTTCGGTCAGTAATATGATAACCGGCATTCGCCAGGGCTCCCTGAATCCGATCGCATCCCCAACTCGGATTATCCTGAGCGATCTTCAGAATGAGTTCAACAATTTCCTGCCGAATTCGAGGCCGACCGACAGCCTTTCGATCTTTTGAGTAATCCCATTTCCTGGCAATCAACTCCCGGTGCCAGCGAAGAATGGTATCTGGAGTGAAGATCGCACC
>JAGQQC010000452.1 GCA_020426395.1 Planctomycetaceae bacterium | reverse complement strand
CGAAATTTTCTACTTCCCTGTGGACGCTCCTGCTGCTGATCGGTTCGACCTTTTTTTTCGGTCCCTTACTCTACAGTGAGGATCCCCCTCCTCCGAAAGAAACCTTCGACGCGGAAATTCATCAACGTCTCGGGCAACCCGAATCAGGCTTTCCTGCGACCACTAAAGAAGAAAAGTCGGGCACACTCCAGCTCAAAATTGTCGATTCCCGTACAGGAAAGCCCCTCCTTTGTCGGGTGAATCTGAGGGGGCCAGACGGAAACTACTACGAACCACCGGAATCCAGCCTGAATCCCTATAGCCTACACCGTCTGGGCAACCGGAAAGAGAAAGGTCCATTCCGATATTATGGTTGGTTCTTCTATAGCCGGGGAACAGAATCGATTCCCCTACCCCCGGGAAAAACCCGAATCGAAGTCTGGAAAGGGTTCGAATACCAACCGACTTCAATGACCATCGACATTCAGGAGGGAAAAACGCATGAAGCCGAGATTCGCCTCTCCCAGAAAATCAATATGGCACAGAGAGGGTGGTTCTCAGGGGATCCGCATATTCATATCGAGCGGAAAACGGACGAACAGGATGAGCTGATTTTCGATTTGCTGGAAGCGGAAGATATTCGGTACGGCCAGATTCTCTGTTTCGGCGACACGCGGAAATACAGCCCGACGATGACCGGTCAAATGACACCCCAACAACGGGGATTGGGACCGGAATCGATCCGCACCCGGGGTGACTACACGATGATCTCCGGGCAGGAATACCGCTGCGAAACCTACGGTCATATTCTGTTACTCGGGGCACGGCGAATGGTGGATGCTGACGGGCAAACCACCGACCCGAATAACTGGCCTCTGTTCGGAATGGTTGCTGATGAGACGCATGCACTCGGTGGGCAGGCGATCCACGCCCACGGGGGTTATGAAAAAGAGATCTATGCCGATTTCGCACAGGAAGCAACCGACGGCGTTGAACTGCTTCAGTTCGCAGTCTACCGGGGAATCGGTCTGGAAGGTTGGTATCACATTTTGAATGCAGGCTACCGGTTCCCCGCCATCGGAGCGAGCGATTACCCTTTCTGCCGGGCGCTGGGAGATTGCCGGACCTACGCGTGGATCGATCAACCCTCCCCCTCCATGCAAGACTGGAACGGAGCCGTTCAAGCGGGACACACCTTTTTCACCACTGGCCCCGTCGTCGAATTCTCCGTCAATCAGAAACGGCCTGGCGAAGAGGTCACGTTGAATTCTACAGGCAGTGAACCGAATTCCGTTCATGTCAGTATCCGAGGGATATCGCTCGTCTCTCAACTCGAAGAGCTACAGCTCATTCATCAGGGGAAAATCATCCAGCAGAAAAAACTGATCGGTACCGAGCGGACTGGTTACTTCGCCTGGGAACTGGACGTACCGATTGAGCAATCCTCCTGGCTCGCATTCCGGGGTTGGGGGAAAAGTGTTTCCGGACGGGAAAATACGGAAATCCACACTAACCCGGTGTATGTGGTTGTCGATGGGAAGCCATACGCCTCACCGGAAAGTCTCCGCTGGTTGATCAACAAAGTAACCGAGAGATACGAAAAACAGGCCGCTCGCGATTTTCCGCAGAAGGAGCAAGTTCTCCAGTATTACGAAAAAAGTCGGACGTTATTGCAGGAACGCCTGGCAAAATAACGGACGGGATGCGTTAGACAATCAAAAACGGCATTCATCTCTAGTTCTCCTCCGATTTCGAGGGGGGTAGACTTTGAAATTTGTGCGCAAAAAGTTCAAAATAACTCCCCCGATTTCCAACGGCGAACAGTGAACAGCGTTCACCACAAAAATCGCAGAGACTCTCTCTCAATCAATTCGCTTTCGATCACCGTTTTGCTTTGATGATCAATCGCGCGAAATTTCTGTTAATCACTTGAGGATCTACTATGGCCGACGTTTCGAAACTTGCTGCTGATGCACTTTCTGAAGGAGGCGGTATTCTCCGTCTCGCTCCCAACTGGGTTCCCCGTTCCTTCCTGCAGCCGGGGCGTCGGCTCAAACTGCATCCCGCGGATTACTATGCTCTTGGAATGAATCGGGGTGGTATTGACGAACGCTGGTTTGGTTCGACCACTGCCGCCGCCAACGAAGGGGCTCCCCCAGACGAAGGATTGAGCTACGTTGTTTTCAACGGAGAAAAATTCACGCTACGTGATGCCATCAGCGAACTGGGTGCTGAAATCATTGGGGACGACATTTGGAACACCTACAAACGGTGGCCGGTTTATTCCAAGTTCTTCGACAACATGGGGCCGATTCCGCACCACATGCACCAGAATGAAGAACAGGCCAAACTGGTCGGTCAGGAAGGTAAACCGGAATCGTATTACTTCCCTCCACAGATGAATGCGATTGGGAATAACTTCCCCTACACCTTCATGGGACTGGAACCCGGCACCACCAAACAGGATGTCATCGACTGTCTCGACCGCTGGAACGATGGGGACAATGGTATTCTCGACCTCTCCAAAGCGTACCGCCTCAAACCGGGCACAGGTTGGTTGATTCCTCCCTGCGTGCTGCACGCGCCGGGTTCACTGGTGACTTACGAACCACAGTGGGGTAGCGATGTCTTCGGCATGTATCAGTCACTCGTCGAAGGACGACCTGTCCCTCGTTCGTTGCTGACGAAAGACTTCCCAGAAGACAAACATGACGACAACGCTTACCTGGTTGATGCTCTCGACTGGGAGAAAAACGTTGATCCGAATTTCAAAGAGAATAACTACCTCGAACCGATCCCCGTGGCTGACACTAGTGCCGAAGGTTATGTCGATCGCTGGATCGTTTACGGCAAAGTGAACGGCAAACAACTCTTCACAGCCAAAGAACTCACCGTCGATCCGGGCGCAAGCTGCGTGATCAAAGATGGCGGCGCTTACGGCTGGATTACCGTGCAGGGCGAAGGCTCCATCGGGAACTTGCGTCTGCAAACCCCCGCGATGATTCGTTTCGGTCAGCTGACGGAAGATGAAGTCTTCGTCACCGCTAAAACCGCCCAAGGTGGTGTGAAGGTGACGAACACCGGTTCCGAACCACTTGTCTCCCTCCGTTACTTCGGACCAAATGCTCAACCCGACGCACCGAACGTTGGTGACTACCGTAAGAAGTAATGTATCGACCAATACTCCACAGCCCCGGTTGCTCGCAATCGGGGCTGTTTTTTCGTTAAGATAACGGAAACCACGAAATACGCGAAACACACGAAAAAAGACAAGCGATGTTAAGTTGAGAAAGCATTCGATGCTGGAAAATATGATCTCGGCTTATTTTCAACACGAAGGCACAAAGAAATTAAAAACAGAAAACACATAATCTTTTTAGTCCTTGTGCTTAGGAGTTTTCATGACGACCTGAGCTCATTAAACCCTTCGTGTCTTTGTGCCTTTGTGTTAAATCAGAAACGTTGATTTCACGGAAGCTCGCAAATGCTTCCTCTCAACTAAATGCAGGGCAGCCTTTTTCGTGCCTTTCGCGTATTTCGTGGTTCTCCTGAATGAAATTTACTTTCCCCATAAGGAAGGACCGACTTGATGAACCATCCCCATAATTTTCCTAAATTGCATAATGCTTCCTGGCCTGGTGTTGTTGGAAAGGGGCCCGATTCCGAGCCCCCCATTGATCTCGACACCATGCTCGATTTAACGGCTGCGGCTGAAGTTGATGGTGTCAAATTTGATGGAACCGACG
>JAGQQC010000451.1 GCA_020426395.1 Planctomycetaceae bacterium | reverse complement strand
CCCTGGGGTATTACCGGGATATGCTTCCTACGCGGATGAAACTACTCGACAAGGCGATTCGATTGGTCGCTGAAACTGAAGAGGAGGCGAACTATCTGTTTCAGAATAGCCAACAGGCCTATCAGGAGTTTCTGAAAAAAGGGATCGAAGACAATAGTGCGAAGCGGTTATCACAAGCACGCATCTTCGGAGGGCCTCCCGGGCAATTCGGTAGTGCGGGTTACTATTATCTCGTGGAACGATCGGGCGAATGGGATACTCGCGAAGATTTAATGGAGACTTACCTCAGCTTTTCCCGTCATGTGTATACTGAGGGAGCATGGGGGGAAGATGCTCCCGATATCTATGACCGGCATATTCAAGGGACAGAAATCTTGCTTCGCAGTTGGTCCGACCGTACACGCAGTCCTCTCTCAAATAAATACGACTGGTATAAGGGAGGCAGTTTATCGCTGGCGATTAAGCATCTGACGGGTAAGGAGCCGGAATGGTTTCTCTCGGATGTACGTGACCCTGACAATGCTTCGATGGTCGATGCGGAAGCAGCCTTGCGTCAAGATTATCGGGTGCGACTTTTCAATCGTAAATGGATTGAAGGGATGATGAAGGAGGGATACGCGGGGGCAGATCAGATATCGGTCCATGTTTCCAACACACTCGGCTGGAAAATCATGCGGGAGAACAGTGTCTCAGAGGACATATGGGAAGAGATTGTCGACGTTTATATTCGGGATAAAAAGAATTTGCACATTCGCGAATGGTTTGAGGCTGAGAATCCGTTTGCGTATCAGGAAATGAATGAAATTCTGCTGGAAACCGTTCGTAAAGGTTACTGGCAACCAGGTGAAGAAACATTAAGAGAAATTGCTGTCGAATATGCTCGTTCGGTTGCGCGGCATGGTGAAGGTGGAGGCTTGCGCGGCGGAGGAAACGTCAAGTTGGAATCGTTTGTCGAGGAAATTCTGACTGGTCCCGGAGATCCGCAGCTTGCAGAGCTATTTGCACAATATGACGAGAAATCTCGGGAAACGCAGGAGGTCGATTCCTCCCCAGCTAATACGCTTCTCACCTCGGCTGAGATAGAGGCTGTTCCAGATTCCGATATGCAGACAAACGAACCAATTGAACAGAAAGAAAATTCAACCTCTGAACAAACAGCCTCACAAACCGAAATGGTTGAGGGACGTGAGCTGGTTCCACAGGACAACGAGACAAAAAACCGAGAGAATGAGAAGCAGGTTCAGGAGTGGCTCTCGGTTTCCGCCTTGATTTTGTTCGTAGCCTTGTTGCTTGTTTTGCTGGGGTATCTGCGACATGGAAAAAATCATTCTAAATAAATTGCCAGTACAAGTGCAGAATATTGAGAACAAATGGAAACCCTTGTTGAAATACTGTCGCTGATTTCAGCCGCTTTGCTTTATCCAGTATTAATGCTGCTAATGATTCTCCTCCTTTGGTCACTGGTAGAGTTAGGCGGCTTTATCCGCGAGCTTAAAGAACGTTGGGAATGCAGAGCGAATTGGTCTGAACAACGGATGACGACTGAAACTGTTTGTCGGTTCTTCAACACTTCAGAATACCCTGGACTTTTAGGCGTTTTCTCCCGACGAGGATGTTCCTCACAGGAAAATCCGAGCCTGTTACAGAAATTGCAAACGGATCTTGAAATTGAAGCGTCACGGAGGTTGGCTCATATGAGTTTTGGGATTCGGATCGGTCCCATTCTCGGTTTAATGGGGACACTGATTCCGCTCAGCCCGGCTCTGCTTGGACTTTCAGCGGGAAATCTCGACCAGCTTGCTCAA
This sequence comes from Planctomycetaceae bacterium, assembly GCA_020426395.1. Taxonomy (GTDB): domain Bacteria; phylum Planctomycetota; class Planctomycetia; order Planctomycetales; family Planctomycetaceae; genus Polystyrenella. Next base: position 1,933 of record JAGQQC010000451.1, on the reverse strand, counting down.
AATCTGGTCGTTGCCTTCAGCACCACGGTGCTAGGCCTATTTATCGCTGGGATCTGTTACGGAATCTGGTTAACCCGCCGTCAATGGTACGCGGCCGACTTGGCGAATGTGGAATACATCTGCCAGTCTCTGCAACTGAATGATGTTCAAGCCGATCACAAGGAGATTGAGCAGAATGAAAGACAAATTACAAACGAGTGTGCATCGACGATTGTTGAGTAGTCGAGATGATGATCCGCTAACTAGCGTGGCCAATCTGTTTGACGTGGCGATGGTCTTCGCTGTTGCTTTGCTGCTAGCGATGGTTTCCCGATTTCATCTGACGGAGTTACTCAATGACTCCGAAGTCACATTGGTCAAAAATCCAGGGCAGCCCGATATGGAAATCGTGTACAGCCAGGGAAAAGAATTGACCCATTACAAACTTTCCGAGAAATCGCTGAAAGGAAATGGCGAACGACTCGGTACAGCTTACCGGTTAAAAACAGGTGAAGTTGTCTACGTTCCTGAGTAGACAGACAGTCCACTTAAATACCGAGAATACTTGGGTGTGGCGAGGCTGTCGCCACGGCGGCGAATAAATCGCCGCAGGCTGTTTGGGCACAAGCTGTACGAATTCAAATTCCCGCTACAAAACGGCTGTTTTGAACTTATATCGCTTCGGCATGTGACTTGCGTGTAGGGTTAAACACTCTTTGCAGATTCTCAAATAGTGCAGGGAATTAACGGGTCCCCTGGATAGTCACTTCTCTCTGTTCGAGATGTCATGGGTGAGGTCATCGATGTCTCGAAGGAGGAAGCGTACTATCCAGGGGATTTTTATGCGCAGTGCATTTTTGTGTAGTGGACCAAAAGACGGAATGGTGTGGCGGTTTCTGTTTATCTTCGCAACTAACTGAAAAGGCCGTCTAGCAATAGAGAACGTTTTTTCAGGGAGGAAGCATTTCCCGGCTGTAACCGGTGATAAGGCTCTCGCTTGTAGAAATTGCCCCTGCCAGTAAGGATCCTGTTGAATACAATAGCGGTGTGCGAAGCAATGTTTTGTTGAGGTTATTGAAGGCAGGTCCATTTGGGAACGTTTCAGTTTCTTTCGTAAGATTCACTCCAATCGAGGAACAAACTTATGAGTTTGGAGAAGACGCAAGTTACCCGTCGCCATTTGTTAAAGGGAGGAGTTGCTCTCGGAGCCGCCTTCTTCACGACTCCTGGTCTCTTCGCTGAAGAACTGATGCGAACTCCGCGTATGACCGAAGGCCCCTTCTATCCGGATCACCTGCCGCTTGATCAGGATAATGACTTAATCATTATCAAGGACTCGACGACTCCTGCTGTCGGTGAGATAACAAATCTGACCGGGAAAATTCTGCTCCCCAGTGGTGAACCTGTCAAAAACGTGACGATCGAAATCTGGCAATGTGACGCCAACGCAGTTTACCTGCACTCCGCTGACAGTTCCCGCAAACAGGATCAGCAGGACTAGCACTTTCAAGGGTACGGTCGTTTCGAAACGAACTCCAATGGGGAGTACCGATTCCGCACCATCAAGCCGGTTCCCTATCCAGGCCGTCCTTCGCCGCATATTCATTTCAAAGTGAAGAAAGGTGATCAGGAATTGCTGACCTCGCAGATTTTCATTACCGGTCATGAAGGAAACAAAAAGGATGGCATATTCCGTCGTGTTGGCGATGCGAAAATGCAAAAACTGGTTTCCACCGAATTCAAGAAAGTGCCCGAGTCCAAAACAGGTGAACTCGCCGCCAGTTTTGATATTATTCTGGGGATGACACCAGACGAGCGCGCATTAAATTGACGAACGTTGTCAGATCAGATTTTGGGCACCTGTTGAGTTAGGCAGTGAAACGCTCCCAGTCCCCAGATGATATCAGTGCAGTCGATGATCACGATTTTTCGGGAAGGGAACAGGTCTTGTAAA
>JAGQQC010000450.1 GCA_020426395.1 Planctomycetaceae bacterium | reverse complement strand
TTTGTCATACCGCACGCTATATAAAGGCCCCGGTTCCCGCAGGATCGTCGACATAAACCCGCTCTCGTGATTGGCGGCGAGTTGAGCCGCTTTCTGTCCGAGGACATAAGCTTCCTGCAAATCAACCGTCGAAGCATATACCATGTTATGCCGCTGATCCGTTCCCGGAATGTTGTAGCGGGCGGCCCCTTTCACGGCGAGCCCCCGTTCGTTGAGACCATTGACCACCAATTGAGCGGCAGTCATCTTACTTGCACTGAACGAGACGTGACCGAAGGAATCTTTCACCTCGCCAATATCACCCAGGTTCAGCCCTTCGCTCACCACGACGATACAACGGCCATCCTGCTTCAGTTGTTTGTTCACATTTTCATGAATCTCCTCCAACGAGGTCGGGCGTTCGGCGAGATAAATTTGTAACGGCATCTCCCGGTTCGGGTCGGCCAGTCGCGCAGCAGCAGGGATGAAACCAATCCGCCGTCCCATTGCCTGAAGTACCAGAACTGGATCAGCCGGCGAACTTCCCCGGTTTTCTTCATTGGCCAGTTGCACCATGTGCGCCCAATAGCGAGCTGTGGAAGCGTAACCGGGCGTGTGGTCGATCAACTGAAATTCGCTGTCTCCGACATCGTTATCGATCGTTTTTGGACCACCGATACCGACAAGGTCGAGCCCCCGTTCCTGTCCGAGCTTCGCCACCTTGTTCGCGGTATCCATCGAATCGTTTCCACCGATATAGATGAAATACCCCACATTATGGGCTTTGAAGATATCAATAATTCGGTCGAAGTCTTCGTTCTGATGTGATTTCAGTTTGTAACGGCAGGTCCCGATCGATCCAGCCGCGGGACTCGTGCGGAGCAGGGCAATCTCCTCGGGAGACTGGTCGCTCAAGTTGATCAGTTCCTCTTTGAGCACCCCTTCGATGCCATGCCAGCCGCCGTAGACGGTGTCGATTTCCGGAAGCTCCCGAGCCATTTCGACAATGCCGCGGAGGGTATTATTGATCACGGGAGAGGGCCCACCCGACTGAGCTACAACGAGATTCCTGGGTGTCGACACTTATCAAAGTCCTGTAAGAATTTGGAGGGGGAAATTTATTGTCAAACCGGGCCGGAGCAAGAATGGCTTCCAGCCGGTAAGTCCCGCTGACAGAGCAGATTCGGCGTATTCTAAACGAACGGGGGGCACAATTCAAAAGAGCGGAGAGATCCATTTCTGCAGGACCTCCGATTCCCAAAGGTGGGAGAGGATTTTAGCTCTATTCCGCCGGTTGCAGGACAATTTTGTCCCGCAGGACCTCGTATTTGACGGGCAATTTGCCAAACAGTTGCTGGCAAAGTTCTTCCGGGGAGGCCTCTTGCAAATTTAGATCGACTTTATCCTTGCGTTCCCGGAAACGGTCGCCAAATTCAGCGGGCTCAAACTGGAACTCAATACCTGACTTTTGCAGTTCATCAATGACCGAAACGACCGAGACCCCTTCCTGCTTTAGCGTAAACCGTTGCAATGATAATTTCACCCCCTGATTTACGACCGAGTTGCCCCCCCCTCGCTTGGGGAATAAAAGGGAAATCAACCATTCGTGGTCTTCAACTCGACCGATCAATTCGAGCTGGTTATTTTTCCCCCAGTTCCACTTGAGTTCGGGATGGCTTGCTAACTCCCGTTCGACCTGATCCCGCCGTGATTTAGGAACCCGATGCTGTTGCCGGAGAGAAACATCCTCGGGAAAAGGGGTGATCCGGAAGGATTTCCCAAATTCATCCCAGCCGTAACAAAGATCGTACTGAATTAAGAGAGTGCATAACTGTTGAGACAAAGAAGCAGAGGGGAGGTGACATTTTGTCAGTAGATCATGGGGAATCTGGTCGGAATCCGACAATTTCAACGTGTACTCCCCGCTGATTTTCCGTATTACTTCCAGGGGTGTTGTTAAATCATCCCAGATCAAATCAGTCCGTCGAGTCATTTGCCGACGGGTTAGCGAATCCACACCTGTAAGAGCCTCCTTCAACTCCTCCTCTTTCTGTGCAATCACTGTTCTTAAGTTCCGGGCGGCCTGCGGTGGTCCGAGATACAAATAATTTGACTGGACAGAAAGTTCGGCACGAGATTGCCGGCCCACCTCAACCAGAATTTCCAGAAAGGGTCTGTTTGCCAATGAGAGGGTAATCGGAAAATGTGGATCGAGACGACGATCAATAACGAGAGCAACATCAGTCGTCGCAGAAAGTTGCTGCAGAATCGTCCGTAACTCTGCATGATCCCAACTGACGGTTAACGGCTCCTCAAGTTTTTGAATTAACTTGTTCCCTGTCACAAATTGTTGCAGGGTTACCTCCTCGCTGTTCTGGTTGTCGGCATACGCACTGAAACTGAACAGTAAAAAGACGATTGCAATCCACGATAGAAACCGGAATTCATTCATAAATATTCTTCACCGCCAGTTATACCAATTTCGATATGTTCAAATTCACCAACTCGCCACATAATTCCTTAGTCGAATAATACCTTGGAAGTGATCCTGATACCCTCTGGGGGTCAAAATGAATCTGACTTCAATTGTAGTAGAACAACCACAACCGGGTTTCAGAATGGGTTTTAATAAAATTTATCTTACCCGCCTCGGTAATATTGGTGCCCACATCGGCCTGACGAGGTGGTAAAATTGTAAATAACATTCACATCATTCCGCGAATCATTCACCAAAGCATCATTACCTCACTTCATCATACCACAGATCATAACAGAGTTGTTCCTAACTATGAATCAGAAATCGACCACTCCCAAACGTCATGCTGTGGGCATCGACTTTGGAACAACCTACTCCTCTATTTCTTGTCTGAATCGGCATGGACAACCCATCGTCATTCCGAACGAATACGGAGAACCCTCGATTCCTTCCGCATTGATGTTCGAGCCGGATGGAGAAGTGATCATCGGACATAAAGCCCTGGAGCAGGCGATTGAGCATCCGGAAAAAGTCGTCCTGTATCCGAAGCGAGAAATTGGAAAGTCGAACAAGAAGTGGTACCTGAATGGAAAAACCTACACCCCCGTCGATCTGACTTCGCTGATTATGGGAAAACTACTCAAACAAGCTGAACGAAAAGTTGGGACTATCCGCTCTGCAGTGATTACTGTTCCCGCACAGTTTAGCGAAATCCAACGTCAGGAAATCGTCAAAGCGGGAAAGCTGGCTGGCTTGAAACAGGTCGATATTATCAACGAACCTGTCGCAGCGGCGCTTTGCCACGTGCTGGGAACGGAAGGGCTCTGGTTCACTGAATTAACGGGAACCCAACGGATTCTCGTCTTTGATTTAGGAGGTGGAACGTTTGATCTTTCGATCGTGCAATACGCTCCGAACGAAATCAAAGTCATCGGTGGAGGAGGACATCTGCGACTGGGAGGGCTCGACTGGAGCCATCGGCTTGAAGCTTTCCTGAGCAAAAAATTTGCGAAACAATTTCAGAATGAAGTCACCCAGGATCCTCACTTTCTACAGCAGCTCGTCCTGGAAGCAGAACAGGCAAAGCGAACATTAAGCCAGAAACCGGAAGTCCAGGTGAGCTGTGAACTGAACGGAGAAATCAAATCCGTCAAAGTCCAACGTGAGACATTTGAAGAGCTATGCGGATCGCTTGTCGATGAGACTCGGCAGATCACGATGAATCTGCTAAAAAAACATGATCTGGGTTGGGCCCATATCGATGCCGTGTTACTGGTTGGGGGAGCCTCCC
>JAGQQC010000044.1 GCA_020426395.1 Planctomycetaceae bacterium | reverse complement strand
TGCTCTTCACAGAAGGGGGCCGTACCAATCAGATCGACAAGATCCGAGCGGCGTATCGGTTATTGGGCGCAGAAAACAATTTGGATGTTTACTATTACGCCAATTATGCAACCCCCGCGCAACGTCCCTTCGACGGACTGGAACTTCCAGATGGGATCTCGGATGAAGAGTATTTCCGGTATGCGAATGTTGATGTTGGCATGCATCGCTTCCGGCCTGAGCGAGCCGTTCCCTGGCTGGCAAAAGTGTTCGACATGTCGCCTGTCGATTTATAAGAATCCATCCTGAAACCCGGTTGTGGCTGTTCTTCAGCCTGTAAAACAAGGGAGAATGCGACCCATCAGAGGGTTTTTGGATCACTTCAAGTTTAACTGGTCGATTCCGAGCGATGCCGGAACAAACAACGCCGGCGATGTGAGTTTGACTTCGAAAGTGATCAACATATTCTCCGACTCTCATAACTCACGGATCGGCTTCTGGGTAGAACGCCTCTAGAATCATTTCAGATATTAAACGCATCCTCCGCTTCGATAATCGTTTTGGCGATCTCAATCAGTTTTATGTTTTTCTGACTCGACAGCAACTGCAGACGTTTGAACGCGTCTTTCTCGCTCAGCTTTGTTCTGCTCATCAAGATTCCCTTAGCACGTTCGATCACCTTGCGGTCTTCTAATGCTTGTCGGAGGCTTTCTGATTCCAGTTGGAGCGCCCGGAATTCTTTGAAACGCTGCATCGCCAGTTCAATGGCTGCTTCCAGACTCTCTTCGTTTGCAGGCTTGACCAGATAAGCCATCACGTGTTCTTTGATGGCACGATCCATTAGTTCCGAGGTGTGAAAAGCGGAAAGAATCACAATCGGCACTGGATGGTCATCTCGACAATGGGCAACCGCTTCCAGACCATCAATGCCTGGAAAACGAATATCCGTAATGATCAAGTCAGGGGGTTCTTTATGGCATTCTTCAACAAGCTGTTCGCCAGTTGAGGCCTTAATGATCGCTTGATGTCCAAAACCGTTCAGAGTTTCCTCAAGATCGAGAAGTTGCTCTGGATCGTCATCGGCGATCGCAATTCTCAGTGAATCGGTCATTTTGCTGGTGTTAACTTTTGTTGGACAGTTAGGGAGAGGGGGAAACTGAAATTCTGATTCCAATAGTTGTTTAAGCAACATGCTGAAGTAAACGCTTTAGATGTACCTGAAGAAAATCGTTCTTCACAATTAGATAATATGATGATATTATCAAATATATGAAAGAGCATTACTGATGAAGGTAATGCAAAATTCAGGCGATGAAAGCCCGACCACTGACTTTGCGCAGTGATCGGGCTTTTTTCATTCAAATACTTCAATTCGGAGGAGTTCCGGAGAAAGGGGGAACGATCATGTCCAGTGCTCACACAAATTCGTTGCCGCAAACATTTCTGGATGAACATGAAGCGGTTGCCCAAAAAATTGATGAACTGAAGCGGTTCTGGCACCAGGTAGATGAACTGGGTATGGGGCCAAAGTATGAAGAAATGGCCGCTCGAATTCACGAATTTCGTACTGAAATGGAGCAACATTTTGCTCACGAAGAAAGCCAGACAGAACTGTTTGGAGCACTCGCTCGGAATGCGAGTACCAGCGGCGAAGTCGATTCACTTCGGACACAGCATGCCAATCTCCTGAACCAGTTGGATGAATTCTGCAGCCGTTTGAAACAATGTGAAGGAGTTTATCATTGCTGGCAAGAAGTTCGAACAGACTTTGATCACTTCCTTAACGAACTTCATGAACATGAAGATTCAGAGATCATTCTCTTCCACAAGATCGCTGATCAGGGTCATTAATATTTTCAGTCCAACAGACCGATTTTCTCGACCGGGATTGGTTCGAAACCCAAATTGAATGCTGGCGAATCCTCTTGCAGCTTAAAATCCTCTGCAGTCGCTGAGAAGCCATGAGGCTCTCCTGTAAAGCCAGGGGATTCGTCAATCAGATTGTTCTCCAGGGTAACGCAGGGTCTTGCTTTCTCGTCGATGTCGCTCCAGCGGCCACCGACTGAGATGTTCTTGCGGATGACATTATACTTCGGCTTGCCTGGTTCATCCTCAAGAACGGTGAGTAACTGGGGATAGCGATCTTTCCAGGGAGACGTCTGGAAGGGCATGGCGTTCAAACGCTCCGGTAACGTGGTCTTGACGGTTTCGTGCATCCAGCCGATTCCTCGAGAATCAACATGCACTGAGGGAGCACAATCAACGAAGATATTGTTCTCAACCAGATTGTCCCGCCCTCCGCCAATGAAGGCCGCGCGTCCGGCACGCAAGAATAAGTTTCCCTGAATCGTGATACCACTCGCGGCATCATCCAGATAAACGGACATTGCTCCGTGCAATCCAGGACCGCTGATGTCATGAAAGAAGTTATTGCGTATGATTGTCCCGCGTGCGGTCCAGTCTCGCCCCATATAAAACGCGCCGACATCCCCCGTTTCAAAACAGACATGGTGGATTTCGTTGAACTCGATTAGATGTTCGTTACCGCCCAGTTGAATAGCGTTATGCGGGCCATCGTGAATCAAATTGTGGGCAACACGCTGCCCTACTCCGGCGACCGAAATACCCGGACGATAGGTTCGGTACAGTCGTCCAAAATGATGGATGTGATTGCTCAATGCGACATGATTGCTGGCAGTCAGAGTCAATCGATCTCCACCTGACAGGGAAATTCCCCCTTCTCCCACGTTGGATATCTGACAATGTTGTACCACGTTTGTCTGGCCTCCCCCGACAGAAACTCCCCAACTTCCACCATTCAAAAACTGGCAATTATCAACGACGCAGCCTTCGGAGTTTCGAATTTGGAGCATCGTCGAACGAGTCCCCTCGAACGTCAGATTCTTGAACGTAATATTCCGGCAATTCTCAAGATTAATTAGCGATGGTAGAACAGAAAGTTGTACATCACCGGGCTCTACATCACCGGGTGGCCAGAAATAGAGCTGTTTTGTCTCTCGGTCCAGATACCATTCCCCCGGTTGATCAAGCTCCGCTAACACATTCAATACGTAATACCGTTGATTATTGCGATAGCCATAATTGTGGTAAGGTTCCTTAAGATGAATCGTTTTTTTGTCGATGTCAATTCGTTCGACCTGCTCGAAGGAATCGGACCAGTCCCAGAACCAATATCCATGTAACCAGATGTTATTGGCACTCGCCCAACGTTCGGCCCGCTTATCTTCATAAGTAAATGATCCTTCACGGGTTCCCGGAATTCCATGACTTTTGAAAGAGGTGGCACCGACGACTTCTTTGATCGTGGTGAACCCTTCATTCGGCCAACGCGCCAATTGCATCGGTTCATGACGGTAGAAAAGTTCTAGCCGGTTACTTGCTTGTGCAACGGTTCCCAGGTCATTCAGATCGATGCGATTGAGATCGGTAATGAGTACTTGATTCCGGGCAGCAGGGTCGAGTTGTTCCAAAGCCTCGGATTGGGTCACTTTCTCAAACTGGTTTACAACTCGTGAACCGAGCAACCGAACGGTTTTGCCTGCTTCCCCTTGAAATGTGAGCGAGGCCTGTTCAGCTTCATTGTAATCTTTGAGCTTCAATGACGTTGGGAGTTCATAATTCCCCTCATGCAGAGTGACGATCACTCCGGACTCGGGAAGTTTTTGTTCTGATTTCAGTTTTGTAATCGCGTGTAAAGCGGCTTCCGGTGTGCGGAATGGTTTTTCAAGGGTTCCCGGATTAGCGTCGTTACCAATCGTTGAAACATGGAATTCAACAGGGCTGGCCAGGGCAAAAGCAGACCAAAAGCAAAGAACGGTAGCAAGAACCGGACGTAAGTGGAACATGCGAACTCCAGCAAATTTAGCGGATGATTCAGGCGGGAAATTGAACAGGCAGGTAATAAGCAGGAACGGTATTTTACCCAAGCCTGGCAGGGATTGTCTATCAGTGCGCTGATTCAAAGGGATTTTGGTGCTTGATGTGCTTATCGATCAAATAAATATTTGGAGGCTACTCTGAAAAACTGAGAGGAATGCACTTTATCTGACGACCTCTGGATAGGTTATACTAACTGAATTCCTTCCTACTAAATAATTTGAGGAGACCTCGCTTGCTTCTCTCTCGTCCTCTAAAAAATCTTGCACAGCCGCTAATCCGCTTTTTGGTGGTTTTGGTAATTGTTTCCGGCATTGTAATCACAGTCCAGGCCAGTGAACCTGTCTCTTTTGCCGAGATACAGGATGTCTTAAAGAACCAGTGCGTGAAGTGCCACGGTCCTGTTACCAGGGAAGGCGGACTCGACCTAAGTCGCCCCGTTTCCATTCTGGCAGGTGGAGATAGTGGTCCCGTCTTGATCAAAGGGAAACTGGATGAAAGTTTAATCTGGGAACGAGTTGTCTCAGGCGAAATGCCCCCGGAAACACCTCTGGATGACGAAGCCCGCCAGAAACTTCAACACTGGTTGGAAGCAGGAGCTCTCGGGTTACCAGATCAAGTCGAACCCGAAGATCTGATTCACTGGTCATTTCGAAAACTGAAAAAAACCTCGAAGATTCTGACTGATGTTTCTGCTGAAGGAAAGCTGACCTCGGAAGATTCCAATCTCAATCCTCTCGATCAATTATTACTTCCACAACTTAGAGCGGCGGATTTGGAATTCAGCCCAGAAGCGGACATTCCCACGTTATTGCGTCGGGTCAGTCTGACATTAACCGGGCTTCCTCCCACATGGGATGAACAAGAACGGTTTCTTAAAAGTCAAGATCCGGAAGTCTATTCACAAATTGTCGAGCATTATTTGAATTCACCTCACTATGGAGAGCGATGGGGAAAATTCTGGCTTGATGCCGCCGGCTATGCCGACAGTAATGGTTACTTCAATGCCGACACACCCCGTCCGCTTGCCTATCGCTATCGTGATTATGTCGTTCGGGCATTCAATCAGGATAAGCCGTTCGATCAGTTCGTTCGGGAACAGATTGCGGGTGATGAACTTTCTGGATTTGCTGAGGGGAAAACAGTGACCCCGGAGATGATCGAGTTACTGGAAGCAACACACTATCTTCGCAACGCCCAGGATGGCACAGACAGCAGCGATGGTAACCCCGATGAATTGCGAACCGATCGTTACAGTGCTCTCGAAGGGACCATGCAAATCGTTTCTACCTCTTTGTTGGGATTGACGATTCAATGTGCGAAATGTCACTCGCACAAGTTCGAACCGATCACGCAGGATGAGTATTATCAGTTTCAGTCTTTTTTCTATCCAGCATTTAATGTGGAGGAATGGCAGAAGCCAGCCACACGCGTGATTGAAGCGGCACTTCCGAATGAGTTAGCAGCGTGGGAAGAACGCAAGCAAACTGAGGAGACAGAAATCGCCCTCCTTGAAGAAGATTTTCGAGATTGGTTTCGAGAGAATCGCCCGCGTGGTGAAGTACTCTTTTATGATGACTTTGAAGGGAGCAATCTGGATCTGAAAACTCGCTGGAGTGATACTGCTCCGGATGACGACGTTCCCGGAAGCTCGCTTCCTATTAAAATTGGTGAACCCGATCAGTCCCCTTCGTTTTATAGCCAGAACGGACAACTCCTGATCGATGCAACTCAAGCCGCCGCGGAAGATAGTTGGAATTCAACTCAGGATGTCTTCGAGTGGGCTCCGGAGAACACCGGTGAGTGGATTCAAGTCACATTCGATCTGGTCAACGATCGCCTCTCTCCCGATGCGACGCCGGCACTTCGCATTGGTTACGGAATTGCCCTGCACGATTACAACGACAACTCAGTCGTGGAGGGAGGGAATATCGTTTTTGAAGGAGCCCTCCCGGGGGGCGGAGCGGCTGTGTATTACGATCTGCCCGGAACGGATTCAACTCCCTTGAAAAAAGTTGGCAATCAGGAATATCAACCCGGCCATAACTATGGTCTTCGTTTAACCCGTCTCTCTGCTGATGAAGTTCAGGTCCAACATCTGGTGGACGGTGTTCCGGAAGGGGACCAAATCGAACTCAAGCCAGACCAATTGCCGGCGGGTGGGTTTGGATTCGTCTATTACAATAACCGCAGCTTTATTGTTGATAACGTCTTGATCGAGAAATCCCCCAGTTACTCCTCGGATTACGATCAACTATGGAAGGCATTCCAGGACGAAGAAACCAAGCGTCGTACTGAACTGGATCAACAGGTTAAAGCCTGTCAGGCAAGCATTGGGGAGAAACCGGGACAAATTGCCTGGGTGGCCGATTATTCTGGGAACGCTCCCGACGTGCATCTGCTCGAACGGGGTAATCACACGACTCCCGGTCATACGGTGACTCCGGCCCCCTTCTCTGTGTTGAGAGAAGATACCGAATTCATTGAAGAGAGTTCCGAAACGGAAGCTCCGCCATTTGACGTTGTTGCCCCGAACGACCAGTCTACAGGCCGACGAACGGCTTGGGCGAACTGGGTCACGCAGCCTGATTCTCACGCACAAAGTTTAATGGCCCGCGTGCAAGTCAACCGGTTCTGGCAGCATTACTTCGGCAAAGGAATTGTGGCGACTACGGATAACCTGGGGATGAGCGGGTCTCCTCCATCTCATCCGGAACTGCTGGATTACCTTGCCGCGTATTTAGTGGAGCATGATTGGCATGTTAAAGAACTCCATCGTCTGATCCTGCACTCTCGCGCCTTCAAGCAGTCGAGTTTGCATAATGAGACAACCCATCTGATTGACCCGGCAAACAAACTGTACTGGCGATTTTCTCGACAACGTTTGAATGCCGAAGCGGTGCGTGATGCGATGTTACAGGTGGCCGGGGTACTGGATGAATCGATGCAGGGACCTTACATCCCGTCGATACGAACCCCCTCGGGGGAGACCGTCGTTGCTGAAACGGAACCTGGTGCCCGACGTCGTTCTATTTATCTCTTCCAGCGGCGGACCCAAATTCCCAGCATGCTACAAGTTTTCGATGCCCCCAAAATCGTTTTCAACTGTACTCGACGGAACGTCTCCACAACTCCGTTACAGTCTCTGGCCTTGATGAACTCCGACTTTATTCGTGCTCGTTCTGTTGAATTGGCTAAAGAGGTTCTAGAGAGACCTGCGGTCGAATCCCAAATTGACTTCGCATTCAAGCGAGTCTATTCGCGAGAACCGTCAGCGGACGAAATCGAACTTTTCAGGCAATTCCTTGATCAACAGCAAGCTCTCTATACGGAGAGCGAATCCCCGCTCCTGCAGGCTTGGACCGATTGTTGTCAAATGCTGCTTGCTTCGAGTGAGTTTCTTTATATCCAATAAATTTTGTACCAGAATCATCCCGTTATCGGATTACAACAGATGTGGAATCCTATCAGCAATTATGATCAACTCACTCGTCGGGCATTCCTGGGAGGCTCTGCCACGGGAATTGGCGGGTTGGCCCTGGCTCAGCTTTTACAAAAGCAGGCCTTGGCCACCACTGTAAACGAGGAAGGGTTACCGAACGAAACATTCTTCCCTGCCAAAGCGAAGAACATGATCTGTCTTTTTCAGCATGGCGGTCCCAGCCAGATGGATCTCTTCGATTACAAACCGGCGTTGAATAAATGGCATGGTAAACCTTACCCCGGTGGTGATCTGGAGGTGCATTTCGATAAACAGAAAGGCAACGTTCTTGGAGCTCCTTATCAATTTGCACCGCAAGGTGAATGTGGCATGGAGTTAAGCGAACTCCTGCCGCATACTGGCGGGATTGCGGACGAGATTACATTGATCCGTTCCATGAAGACCGAATCGGTAGATCATGAAGCGGCTCTGCGTCTGATTCACTCTGGCAAGTTTCTCGCCAATATGCCGGTCATGGGTTCCTGGGTTGTCTATGCACTCGGAACGGAGAATGAAAATCTGCCCGCCTATGTAGTCCTGTCTGATCCTGGCGGGTTGCCCGTTGATGGCGAACGAAACTGGTCTTCCGAATGGTTGCCAGCCGTTTTTCAGGGAACCCCGTTTCGCTCCGGTCCCGCGGCTGTTTCCAATCTGAATACTCCGGAAGGAATTCCATTCGCTGCCCGATCTAAACAGCTTGATTTGCTCAAACAGCTTAACGAACGTCATTTGCAACAGGATCCTTTCAACACGGAATTAACGGCCCGTATACAAAATTTTGAAACAGCGGCCCGTATGCAATTGGCTGTACCGGAAGTGCTTGATATCTCGAAAGAGACCAAAGAAACGCACGAACTCTACGGGCTCAATAACCCCGCCACGGCAGAGTATGGCAAGCGGTGTCTATTGGCCCGGCGATTGATTGAACGGGGCGTTCGATTTGTGCAACTTTTCTTGAGTGGGCAACCCTGGGACACGCACAGTAAGAATGCCGAAACACTCAAAGGGCTTTGCGCCCGTACCGATCAACCAAGCGCTGCCCTGGTAACCGACCTCAAACGCCGGGGGTTACTGGATGAGACAATTGTCATGTGGGGAGGTGAATTCGGACGTTTGCCGATTTCACAGGGAGCCGATGGTCGTGATCATAACCGGCATGCTTTTTCCCTTTGGTTTGCGGGCGGAGGATTCAAGTCCGGTTATGTTCATGGAGCGACTGATGAATTTGGTTACAGCGCCGTGGACAATATTGTCAACGTCCATGATTTACATGCGACACTCTTCTCGCTGTTTGGGATCAATCACCATCGGCTCACCTTACCACACGAAGGTCGTCAAGCAAGCCTGACTGACGCGGAAGTCACCCACGCGAAAATTGTCCCGGAATTGCTCGCCTGATCTGAATATCACGGAAGTTCAAAGCAGAGTTTATTCCAACGGGTGCTGATAGATATTCACCTGCGGTCGTCTTTTCAACTTGTACCCCAGGTATCCGATAAAACCGAGCACGGCCAGAACCCCCATGGCGATTAGCCCTTCAATAGTGATCGTTTCTGCGATGACCAGGAAAAGGCTTCCTTCCTCAGATGAATTTGAATTCTTTCTACCGGCTTCCTCCGGGTGCAGCACCAGATAGATTGCCAAGGCAATCAGTCCCACCACCACGGTCGTGATTCCTAATGGTTTCCAGAGAATCTCCTGAACGTTCGCGTCTTCATTCCTCGCTGGTTTCGGGCAATTCATCATCCTCCCGATTTTTTCGACATGAAATAATGCTTCCTCAGGGGAATTCAACTCGAATCTGATTTTCTGTTCTTGTTCCTTGTGGTCGAGGTGGTTGACCACAAATTTCTTACTCCGTTGTCGATACCGCAAAAAAGTGATTTTCTCGAACGGGACGAACTTCGACTTCGTGGGGATAAATTCCGTGTAGTCCTTCGCAGATTGAATCGCCTTCCTCAGGTTACGAATAGCCTGACTGTCCAGTTATAGCTCATACAACCCCGCACAGGTTAACAGGCCGGCATGGATACTTTTTTCTTTGTGCTTTTCCCACAAATCAACTACTTCTGGCAACGATTCCATTGAGTATCAACCTGATAGGGAATTATGGGAAGTGCTCCTGAAACCTTCTGTGGGGCAACGTTGAACCGTTCTAACGGAAACCAAAGTTTTTCAGAAACGCATTCGATCATAATTCGATCACAATTTTCCCCAGATGGGTTTGTGAAGCGAGATGCTCATACGCCTGGGGAACTTCATCAAATCCGAACGTTCGATCAATCACTGGCCTTAATTGATGCGCGCTGATCGCTTTGTTCATACTCTGAAACATGTCGCGGCTACCGACATAAATCCCGCGAACGTTTATGCTCTTCATCAAAATCGAAATCGGGTTGAAATCTCCCACGCCACTCAGCACGCCGATCAGTGCGATATGCCCACTCATGCGAACAGCACGAATCGATTGGGGTAACGTACCTGCTCCACCAACTTCCACAACATGATCAACCCCCGCCCCACCTGACCATTGCAGAACGGTTTTATCCCAGTCCGGGTCATTCCGATAATTGACTGTGAAATCGGCTCCCAGTTTTTGAGCAAAATTCAGTTTATCGTCTGAACTGGAAGTGATAGCGACTTTCGCACCCGCCAACTTCGCAAACTGGAGGGCAAAAATGCTGACACCGCCTGTTCCAAGCAGCAATACCGTATGTCCGGGCAAGACTGGTTTCCCACTCAAAATCGCATGCCAAGCCGTCACGGCCGCACAGGGTAAGGTGGCTGCTTCGCCGAAGGAAAGGTGATCGGGAATTTTAACAACCCCCGTGGCTGGTAACGTAATGTAGTCGGCTAACACTCCCTCTGCCTCGCAACCAAGAGCCGTTTGCTGGGCCGTAATATCACAACCTCCCGCCTGCCAACCAGGCATGAAGCACCCGGTGACTCGGGTCCCCGGTTCAAGATTCGTGACGCCTGGGCCGACTTCGACGATTTCCCCACTACAGTCAGACAGGGGAATCCGGGGAACTTCCATTTTGGGATTGTAGTGCCCGCGGATGATCATCAGGTCCCGGTAGTTCAACGAACAAGCTCGAACCTGGACGACAACTTCTCCCGGACCTGCTGTGGGTTTCGGAAGTTCGACCTGCTTCAAACCAGAAACATCTCCCATCGTTTCGATCTGATAAGCGCGCATGCTGTTCTTTCTAGTGAGATAAAGTGGACCGAAGACAAATAGTTCGTTGGCTTATCGCAACTATGACGATTCCCGTGACTGTTGTCGACGTCGTTCGTGGGCACTGATTTCCGGGATTGTTAAAAATCCCCAGGAGAGTGCCTGATCCTGTCGATATTCTTTACCCAACGTCAAAGCGGTGACTGCTTTTGATAATTCATAACCCAGATAGAAAGCGTGCGAGGACTCCAGGTCATTTCTTTCCGAGAAAATGTCATCGAACAATTCGTAAGGGTCTGTTCCATGCCAGTATCCATCTCTGTTCATTAGATGCAGTTCACCACGCTCAACGAAAATCCGAAAGTTCGGATCCTTAATCTGAGACTGCATTTGAGTGAGTGCTTCTACACCTCTTTCATGCACGCGTGGATCGCGTAGCATGACCAGGCTGGAATCAAGATGTTTCGGTAACGTTCGACGTTCAAAACAGTAATGCATCAATCGCCGGGCATGGTCAAATTCTTGTACTGCTGTCTGGCACCAGTTAATCACCTCGGTCGTCAATACACTGCGGATTTGCAGTTCCTGACAAATGCCCGCGAACAGGAAATTGACACCGGCAGAATCCACCTCGGAAAGTTCAGTCAGATTACCGATTCCCATCATGATTTCTAATTCGGGCCATTTTCGACGAGCTTCGTAATAACGTACGAGCGAAGCCATGAAACCAAAACTGATTGGTTCCAGAATGGGGTCGACACGGAAGGGAATGTTCATCGCGGATAATTCCGCGACGGTTTTTTCCAGGGATGTAAGGTCATGCGGCTGGTCGGGTATCGCGACGAGTTCGACACCCAGTTGTTTCGCCCATTGGAGGTTCGTTTGATTGCAACTGAGAACGAGTTCCGCACCCTGCACGACGGCATCACTTACCTCCTGCTGATCAAAACTGTCAATCGAGATACGGAATCCTTCGGCGACGAGTAGACGCGTGACCGCCCCTGCCCTGGCCCAGACTTCACCGGGGATACAGCCCAAATCGATTACATCGGCACCCGACTGTCGATAGCGTTCCGCCAATTGCAAGATTTCCTTATCCGTCAATCGGGGGGCATGATTGATTTCGGCAATGATTTCCGTGTCATACTTCGTGAGGTCGGGGGGCTCTTTCTGTTGCTCTCCAAAATAAAGAGGAAGGTCGTACATATCTTTGGGCCCCCGTTCAAACGGAAGTTGATATGCCCCCATGAGTCCTTCCAGAGAACCCTGACAAAAACCGGGAAGCACGACTTTCTGAAATTTTTGAGGAGTGATGTTCTCCCGCTGAGAGGATTGATCCAGCTTGCGGACAACCCAGTCCGTATGCATCAACGCAGCAACACTAATGCCGAGGACTTCAATCTCATATTCAAACTGATGTCGTTGAGCAAGGCGAGGCAATAGATCTCGCAGAGCAGGTTCTGCTAACCGGCCGGTCACAAACAGAATTCGAGGGGGGGATTCTGTCTCAACCGGCATGGGGAAACTCACTGAGAAAATTCGATCACGAATGGAAATGCTGACAAAGAGGGAAGGCTTCTATCATAACCCAGAAGTTTCCATCATAAACTACTAGAACCCATCCTAAAACCCGGTTGTGGTTGTTCTTCAGTCTGTAAAACAAGGGCGAATGTGACCCATCAGAGGGTTTTGAAACTGCTTGTATTGCAACTTCTCGAAACCACCCTATTTGGTAGAGGGTTGAGTTTGTAGAGGGTTGAGGATTAGCAGAGAATCATCGCTTACTTCACCCAATTCTTGGGAAAGCCATCCAGGGCTGAGTCTTCCCCCGGTTCCCAGCCGATACAGGCTTCGATCTGTGTGGCCAGTTCGATATCCTTCATCGTGATTCCCCGGGCACTATGGGTTTGTAGTTTGACTTTCACTCGGGCATAACCCAGTTCCAAATCTGGGTGGTGCCAGGCTGCTTCGGCCATGTAACCGATCGTGTTGGCCACGAGCAGTGTGTGCGCGAATCCCGGTGTTTTATAGACGCGAGTGATCCAGCCTTCCTGATATTTCCATTCGGGCATTTTTTTCAGACGCTCCTCGATTTGTTCGTCGGTCAGAACTTCTTTCTCACTCATGCTTTTTCTCCTTCTAGTAGTGCTCAATTCTAGATGGGTTCTGCTTGTCTGGTCTGGAGGAGCGCAACTCAGCGGATGGCACCACCATTAACGTTGATGACCTGTCCGGTGATGTAACTCGCCTCGTTACTACAGAGAAACCGAACCATCCGGGCGATATCTGCTGGTTCTCCCCATCTTTTCAGAGGGGTTTCGCTCAGTACTCGTTGCTGCCAGTAATCGCTGGCTCCCTCTCCCCAGGCCGTTCTTATCCAGCCGGGGGCGACGCAGTTTATACGGACTTCAGGGGCTAAGTTCAGTGCAAGGGAGCGGGTAAACCCCATGACGCTATTCTTCGCTGCCGCAAAAAGTTCACCGCTATCTCCATCCATTCCTCGGTCGGATTGATCCCAACCGATAGTAATCAAGCTTCCTGAACCGGCCGCTTTCATTTTGGTTCCCCAGGCCCGTCCCAGTAGCATAGTGGCGGTAACATCCACATCCAGCAGGGCTTTCAGTTTCCTGGTGTAATCCCAATTTTTGGCCGCTCCTGTGAGGAGATCCGCTCCCGCATTGAGTACGGCAATTTGAAATCCTCCCTGCTCTGACCAGACCTTTTCTGCAAACGAGTCAAGTTGGTCGGTTTCGGTCAGATCCTGGGTGACAATCGATGCCTGGCGACCCATTTGGCGAATTTCTTGAGCGACTTGTTCGGCATTATGAATGGATTGTCGACAATGTATGAGGATATCCGAACCGGCTCGGGCAAGTTCCAGGGCAATTTCTCGTCCGATACCGGAGGAGGCACCCGTGACGAGGCTCTTGCAATCTTGTAAGGTCGCAAAGGAATCCGGGAGCGAAGTTTGGGGAGCCAATGTGCAGGTCTCTTTCTGAAATCAGGAAAATAGATGAATTCATTCTCCTGCTCGCAGCGGGGAATAGCAAGTAAGCTGCTTGAATTAGTAATACCAACCTGCTGCTGAAGCTTCGTCTCTGAGGTTCGCTTCCTCTGTGAGAGATTCGAGTGTAGCTCAAAAGTGGGTCGCTCATTTAATTTCCATGGAGATTGAATAAACGGGACAGAAAAACTCGGAAAATAAAGCGTTTTGGAATCATCAATTTCCAAGCAGATAAGCAAAAATTGACTGAAAAAGTGGTATTCTAATCTACTTTTGAATTTCAAATCGCAAAAGTGGGAATCCCTCTGAAAGTCGTTGACGGTAGACTTGAGGGCGGTAATAATGGAGCTGAGTCGGTAGGAACTACCGTCTCCCATCTAAACTGAGTTGTCTTCGAGGACACCACATTTTTCCTGATGTGAATCCCATCTTTTACCTCGTGGTCACTTTTTTTCTTGTGGTCAAAGGATAACTCCCTGTCACTTCTGTCAATAATTTGATTTCTGCTGAACCAGAACCAGGTTTGCGGTAGGCTTGTCCTACTTTATGGAACGTGTTGTTCGACCTGGAAATTCGCCGGTTTGTTGCAGATGGGCCAAGAAGTTTATTTCGTCACTCGATATTGATACGTCTTTTACATATTGATTTTGCATTGGGTAGGCAAAATCGTCTAAAGGTCCGTACCCTTGATAAACCCTGATCATAAATACACTGAAATAAAACCCCAAGCATCCAATAACTCCAAAACACAGATTGAGTCACCAGAAATGATCTCCGGACTAGCTGATCCTGCTGTCTCTCCTTCCCATTCCATGTTGTCTGATGAGTTGGAAAAAGATCTCGTACAGGTCTTTAAACTTTTGGCTGATGAGACTCGCCTGAAAATCCTGCTCTACCTCGTCAAAGAACAGGAAATTCATGTCTCCGCCCTCTGCGAGCGTTTGCAGCAGAGCCAACCCGCTGTTAGCCATCATCTGGCCCTCTTGAGAGTGGCCGGTTTGATTGAGGCCCGCCGGGAAGGGAAACATAATTTCTATTCTGTACGTAAGGTCCATTTCCACCGCATCATGAACGAATTGTTCAGCAGTATGATGGGCGATGGAGACGATTCCATTCGTTTCAAAGATTTCGTTGTCACCCAAGAAAACCGCCTGGCTGAGTAATCTTTCCAGCCATCCCCGGTTTCCTTCGTGTCTGCCACATTAATTCACTGATCGAGCGACCTTCCACCAGAGGGTCGCTTCTTTTTTGCGCAAATCTCTGTAAAATTTGCAACGGAGTAAATTAACGTCTTCCGGGGTGAGCTTCCTCGCTGTGCTCCCCTGCTCCGTGCCACACATACCCCCCCCTGAACTCAAACCCACGTTGAACTCAAACCCAAGCAGAAAGAATCGATGACGCGAATCGCAAAACTGGCCTTGGCCGACGGGACTGTCTTCACTGGAACTGCTTTTGGAGCAGATGGTGAGGTTTATGGAGAAGTTTGTTTCAACACCAGCATGACGGGTTACCAGGAAATTCTGACAGACCCCTCTTATTGCGGGCAGATCGTCACCATGACTTACCCGTTGATCGGGAATTACGGTATCAATTCAGAAGATGCCGAAAGTCGAGGGATTTTTCTTCGCGGTTTCATCATTCGGGAATTAAGCCCTGTACCCAGTAACTTCCGCTCTGAGCAGTCACTGGACGATTATCTGAAACAGAATAATGTAATCGGCCTCGAAGGAATTGATACTCGTTCGCTAGTCCGTCGTATTCGAGTGCATGGTGCCATGACGGGGGTTCTTTCGACAACAGATCTCGACGATGCCTCCTTGATCGCCAAGGCCCAGTCGAGTCCGGAGCTCGTTGGCCAGGATTTGGTGCGAGAAGTGATGCCGACCGACAATGCGGAATGGCAGGAGGGTTTGGGACCGTTTGCCCGACCAAGTTCCCTGGCGACACCGGGGGCTGATCTTAATGACGATTCTCGACCGCATGTTGTTGCGATTGACTACGGTATGAAGCTGAACATTCCCCGGCACCTCAAGGAAGCGGGATGTAAAGTCACGATTGTTCCGGGTACTTCTACTGCCGAGGAAATTCTCGCGTTGAATCCAGATGGCGTTTTCCTTTCCAATGGACCGGGCGACCCACGTCCACTGGATTATGCGATCAAAACAATTCAGGATTTGCTGGGACAGAAACCGATCTTTGGTATTTGCCTTGGACAACAATTACTCGGTTTGGCCTCGGGATGTGAGATCTTCAAGCTTCGTTTTGGTCACCGGGGAGCGAATCAACCCGTGCTGAATAAGGCAACTGGTCGAGTCGAGATCACAACTCAAAATCACGGCTTCGCCGTCACGACTGAAAACTTGCCTGACAATGTCGAGGTGACACACATCAACCTGAACGACCAAACTGTTGAAGGAATTCGGCGAACGGATGTGCCCGCATTTGGTGTGCAATATCACCCTGAGGCTGCGGCAGGCCCCCACGACAGTCATTACCTGTTCAACCAATTCTTCGAGATGATGTGCTCACCGGCATCCACCTAATTGATGGGACTGCTGCCGGTTGCTTCCGTTCCCTATTTCGGCGGAATTGCTTCTCGTTGAACTTCACAAAATTCTGCTGCGAACCCGCTTGCTGTCCCGCAGCCCTCCCTGTACAACAGGATAACTCGGGCAGTAAGAAATACTCTTTTTTTTAAGAGTGAAGTCGATCTCTGGCCGAGGTCTGTGTAACAATAAAAATCAAAACGCTCACTTAAGATTTGTTGCTTGAAGGTATGTAGACATGGCTCTCGAAAGAACATTGTTGCTGGTGAAACCGGATGGGGTACAACGCAGGCTGATCGGCACGATCATTTCCCGTTTTGAATCCAAGGGATTGAAAATCGTGGGTCTCAAGATGTTGCAGGTGACGCCCGAACTGGCACGTCAGCATTATGCGGAACATGTTGAGAAGCCTTTTTATCCGCTGCTCGAAGACTTCATCACGGCGTCTCCGGTCGTTGCGATCGCGGCGGAAGGAGTCGATGCCATTTCCGTAGCAAGAACGATGATGGGATCTACCAATGGTCGAGAAGCTGCCCCCGGTACAATTCGGGGCGATTTCTCCCAAAGCCGCCAGATGAATCTCGTTCACGGAAGCGACAGCCCAGAAGCCGCCAGTCGGGAGCTTGATATCTATTTCAACAAAGCACAGTTACTGGACTACGACTTAAACCTCGCGGCATTCCTTGCCGCA
>JAGQQC010000449.1 GCA_020426395.1 Planctomycetaceae bacterium | reverse complement strand
GTGATTTTTCGTTCTTGCTGATAATATTTCAAGAACTCTTGCACACGCCGTTGGGAAACGACGTCCAACCCAATTGTGGGTTCGTCCAGCAGGAGCACTTCCGGTCCGTGGAGCAGGGCGGCGATCAACTCCATCCGCATGCGTTCGCCGAGAGAAAGTTCGCGTACAGGTTGTCCGACCAGTTTCTTGACTTCCAACAACTCCGTTAGCTCTGCGAGGCGGTTATCGAACGTCGCATTGTCGATGCGATAAATTTCTTTATGCAGCCGAAACGATTCCTGGGCGGGGAGATCCCACCAGAGCTGATTCTTTTGTCCCATCACGAGGGAAAAGCGGCGACGGTATTCATTTTGTCGCTCCCACGGGGTAAAACCGAGGACGCAGGCATCCCCAGAAGTAGGAAAGATCAGCCCGGAAAGTAATTTGAGCGTCGTCGTTTTCCCCGCACCATTCGGACCGAGGAAGGCGACCATCTCGCCTCGTTCTATTTCAAAGCTGACCTTCTCAACCGCGTGAACTTCGGAGTATTCACGGTGAAACAAACCGGTAATTGAGGCTAGCAGCCCCTCGCGTTTACGATAGACCCGGTAGGTTTTTGACAGATTGTTGACTTCGATGGCAGGCATGAGCCTATCATAGGAAGCTCTTGCCTGCCGGTCGAGTCATGCCTTTGTCCAGAACGAATTATTTGGAGACAGTTTGCCGGGCTTGAGTACGAAGCAAGTCGATGTAATCCGACGTAATTCCCAGGACCTCATTGTTATAATACTCATCCGGGAACAGCGGACCTTCTTCGTCGTTATTACGACCGATCACCGCCGAAGCAATATCATCCTCTTCCATATCGTCTTGACGTTCTTTACGGAGAGCGGCTTCGTTCAGTGTGACTTTCTTGCGATTTTTTCGCTCTTCGTAACGGGTAATCTGACGCAAGTCGTTCTTGAATCCGTCATCCTGGCTGATTCGCTGCGCAGAACGTTTCTGGAGCATGGCGATAATATCCTGAGTCACCAGCCCGAAATCGTCGTGCTTCGCCTCATCAATTTTGTCAAACGCCAGTGCATTTTCGAGATACTCCTCACCCAACTCACCATGATCGAGGATCGAGGGTAATGTCACATCGGATTCAACACCGCGGTTCTGGGTACTTTCCCCGTTCACGCGGTAGAACTGGTTGATCGTCAGTTTCAGGGCTCCGTTTGCTTTGCCCACCGGTATACCAAAGGTCGATTTCTGGACTGGCATCACATGCTGCACAGTCCCTTTGCCGTGAGTAGATTCATCACCAATGATCAATCCGCGTTTGTAATCCTTGATCACACCAGCAAAAATTTCGGAAGCGGATGCAGAAAGTCGATTACAAATCACAACCAGCGGTCCGCGATAGGCAATCGCTTCGTTTTCATCATCCTGAACAGAGACTTCTCCATCTTTATTTTTCACCTGGACCACCGGGCCATCTTCAATGAAGAGGCCAGAAACATCAATCGCTTCCGAAAGGGCTCCTCCCCCGTTGTCTCGCAAGTCGATCACGATTCCATCCAGGTCCCCTGATTTTTTTGTTTCTTCCTGAAAATCAATCAGAACCTGAAGTACGTCCCGAGCGGTGCTGCGAACGTTGATGTCATTATTCGCGTTGCGACTGAAATCATGATAGAAGGAAGGAATCTTGATGACGCCAATACGCCCTTTGCCATTGGGCACGCGATCTTTCAAATCGATAATTTCGCCCTGGACAGCATCTTCAGACAATTCCACTTCTTTACGAATCATCTTGTACAGCACGATTTCGTCCGTCTTCCCTTTTTGAATTTCAAGCTGCACTTCAGTGTCAGCCGGGCCACGGATGAAGCGAACGACATGGCTCAATTTCATCTCACGAATGTCTTCGAACTGATCTTCCGTTTGCCCTTCCTGGCCAACTCGCAAAATGATATCGCCCGCTTCCAGGCGACCATCTTTATCTGCTGCACCTCCCGGGATAATCCGGTGCACAATCGTCAGACCATCTTCAGAACGGAGTGAAGCCCCGATACCAGTCAGTTTCAGGCTCATCTGAATCTGAAAATCTTCCAGGGTTTGGGGAGACATGTAACTGGTGTGCGGATCAAGCGAATGAGTTAACGCACCAATATACATTTCGAAGACTTCGAAATCTTTCGTTTGGTTCAGATTCGAATAGAGCCGTTCATATCGTTTGGACAGACGCTCAATCGGATCGTGAATCGGTTTTTTCTTTTCTTCATCCTGTTCTGTCTCATTGCTTTTCTCGTTTTTCTCATTCGCGAGTTTCAGATTGAGGATGTCGAACTTGATTCTTTTACGCCAGCGATCATCCAGTTCTGCTTTTGAAGTGGCCCACTCTAAGTCATCACCATCAGTAATCAGATATTCATCGACAGTGAAATCGTGTTCCTGTTTGATGAGTTGCAAAGCGACATCGACCCGTTCCTGAACGCGTTTTTTGTACAAATTAAAGACGTCGAACGCGAACCGGACATCACCAGTTTTGAGGTGATCATCTAATTGCAATTCCTGCTTCTTAAAGAGATCAATATCGTTTTTGTAGAAATACTGTTTCTGAGAATCGAGACTTTTGATGTACTCCGCAAACACCTTCGCCGAAACTTCATCGTCGATGTGTGGATGGCTAATGTGATGTTCTGTCAGCAACTCACCAATCAATTTGGTTGTCGATTCTTCAACAGATTCCGCCGGGGCAAACTTGTCTGCCAGGAAGATGTAACCAACAAAACAGATCACGACTGTTAAGAGAGCCGAGGCAGAACGAGCTTTTTTGGGCAGTTTCATATTTAATTCAACCTGTACACAGTTAAAGTGTTTGCGGCATTGACGTGCTTACGGCGAGACTGATTTTTCCCGGACGGAATGTTGTGTACGAGAAAATAGAGAAGCAGGGGCAATCAGAAACGATCGATTCGACAGAGGTGAGGACTGACGAGTCTTAAATTTTGTCGTAACAAATGGTCCTGTAACCGGAAATGAACTTTCCCAGAAACCACTTGGATATTATCGGAAATTAAAAAATCGGGCAAGAGTTTATCCGAAACCGGCTAACTTATCCCCTTGACAGAGTTTAGGTTACAAGGCAAAACCGGGGACAGAATGGGAACCTGTCTTCCACGACACTCGTTCCACTCCCGGCCACATTACTTACGAGAATAGGGCACGATTAGTTGGAAAAGCGGGTAATCAGGCAATTTTAGTTGGAAGAGATACAGCGGGGGGAGCTTTTGCCGCTATGCACGAACAATTGGTTTCGTCCCCGGCTTTCTGAGGACTTTAGTGTCTTCAGAGCGCGACTCATGACGAGATCTGGGGTATCAGTCGGTCCGCAAAATGTGTATCCGAGAGAAGCAGTCAGCATAACTTCGCTCTCATTGGAATGCAGGCGGAAACTGCCGTGGCGGATGGTGTGTCTGAGCTGATTTGCGAATTCTGTTCCCGCGTCCATGTCAGTATCTGGTAAAAAAAGACCCAGGACATCATCTTCGACCCGAGCGATTAAATCATTCTCACGCAAACTGGCCCGGGCGAGTGCTCCTAATTGCTTAAACAAATCTTCGGTTGAAGCAGGCCCAAACCGGTCTTTGAATGTGTCCTTCTTATTCATTTTCAACAGTAGAAAACCACCGGTCCGCTGGTATTGCTTCAGGTAACATACCAAGGACTTCAGGTTGGGCATGATGGTCGTGGAATCAGGGATTTCCAATGAATAATCAACCGGCTCCA
>JAGQQC010000448.1 GCA_020426395.1 Planctomycetaceae bacterium | reverse complement strand
GCCTCCACTAGAGAGGCAGACATGGAAAGAATAGTTGGTTGAAACTGGGATTTTCCTGTTCTCATCCCCTGTCCGCAACCCTGCTGTTCCGAAAGAACCGCCGGTCGTATGAATTCCAGATCGTGGAGAATTCAATTTGCTAAAGCAGTATGCCGATCACTGGGCACTAGTGACGGGAGCTTCATCCGGAATCGGAATGGAGTTCGCGAGAGCACTTGCTGCGCGCGGCATGCACCTGATCTTAACATCCCGGCGAAGACACGAACTGGAAGCCCTCGCTGAGGAACTCCATACCCGCCACGGCACACGGTCATTGATCATCCCGGGAGACCTTAACGACCCAGAATTCCCCGAACAACTCATCTCGGAAACCAAACGCCAGCAGATCTCGATTGAACTGCTCATTAACAATGCTGGTTTCGGGATGGCGGATACCATCGAAAATACCGATCGCCAGCGCGTACTTGAGATGCTACAAGTCAATCTGTCAGCTTTGACGAACTTGACTTATCTCATCCTGCCCGAAATGCTGGAACGGGGTCACGGAGCCGTGATAAATGTCTCCTCGATCTCGGCGTTTCAACCCGTTGCCTACATGCCTGCTTACTCAGCGTCGAAAGCCTACATCCTGCATTTCAGTGAAGCCCTCTGGGCGGAAGCCCGTTCGCGGGGTGTCACCATCATGGCTCTCTGCCCGGGTGTGACTTCGACAAACTTCTTCGAGATTGCCGGTGTCGGGGGGTGGCTCAAAAAGCATCGCTCCCATACGGCAGAATTCGTTGTGCGCGCCGCATTGAAAGCCCTCGATAAAAAACGGCAATACTACGTCCCTGGTATTCGCAACTATCTGCTATCACTGGCTTCTCGGATCGCCTCTCGAAAAACGGTTGTCCAAAGCTCAATGAAATACTTCCGCCCGCAGAAGAAAAAGAAATCCGACGAGAAGTAATCGCTCGATGCATCGCTTAACTGGATTACTCCGCACTTAAATGGATTACTCCACAACGTGCACGCGGCGGTCCTCAATGCTGAGCTTCGCTCCCACAAAAAGTTTGATTGCTTCCGGATAGGCATCGCACTCTGCTTCAAAGACTCGTGCTGCGACGTCGTCGGCGTTATCCGTGGAATAAACGGGCACTGTGCGCTGCACAATAATCGGCCCGTGATCGTATGCATTATCAGCAAAATGAACCGTGCAGCCGGTCACTTTCACTCCCCGTTCCACAACCGCTTCATGAACGTGGTGGCCGTAAAATCCTTTTCCGCAAAACGCAGGGATCAGAGCCGGGTGGATATTCATCACGCGATAGTGAAAATCGTCCGGAATTTCGATGAGCGATAAGTAACCCGCCAACGTCACCAGATCAACCTTTGCTTCACGAAGCTTCTCGAAGATCGCCAAGCTGAAAGAATGAGTGTCGGTAAAATCCTTGCGGCAAATTACTTCGCAGGGAATACCAGCCGCTGCGGCGCGGGAAATCCCTTTGATATCGGGCCGACTTGCGATCACCAGGGGAACCTCGATGTCGATCACTCCGGCTGCTTTTTTCTCCAGAAAATTGAGTAACGTCGTCCCTCCCCCGGAAATCAGCACTCCCACTCGCACTGGACGTTCAAGAGGTTCTTGCAAAGGACGAAAGAGGGTCATGGAATGATTTCTGAAGAAGTTGGCCGAGATTCAATGAGAGATAGGAACGCCAGTTCAATCGATCGTGTCGGAGGAACTCTGTTGATCTTCCTCTATTCCGGGGAACTGTTCCGGCAAGCTCGCCTGAACGGGTGATGTCCGCTTGCGACGCAGTCCGGTGTAAAGAATGTATCCCATAATGAGCAGGACAACCACAGTCGTCGCGAGAAAAAAGGTGATTCGCTGTTCGATGTAAGAAGGGTTCACTCGTAATGGCAACGGTTCCAGGGCCCCGGCTAAGACCATCGGAGCCAGACGAGTCGTATCCTGTGCACGATATCCGTAAAGCTTAAAAAAATAACCCGTCAGTCCCACGTGATAATTCAGGTTCTCTCCAACTTCCAGCCCGCTTCGCGGGGGGACAGTAAAGACCACCACCACCGGATTGGATTGACCCGTGTCCGGGTAAATCCAGGCTTCGTAAAGTTTTTGAATCCCGAATTCGTTCTCGCCAGCCTGATAGGAAACGATGCGACGCACAAATCCGGTCTGAGTAATCACCTGCCCTCGATAATCCTCGGGGTGCTTAAATAAATCGGCGAAGTGCGGATGTTCGAATTCTCGTAATTCCGGAGACTTTTCCCGTCGCTCATCCCAGAATTCCCGGGCACGTTTGATGGCCGCCGCTGCATCCTCATGAGCAATTGTATACAACAATTGATAATAGGCGCCACTTTCCTCCGGCGGAATCCCGAGCGTTCGATCCTTCACGGGGTCCAAAATATTTGGTTCAAACGCGACTTCAGGTGCTCCTTCTGACTGCCAGGCGAGAAGTGTCGAGCAACAAATGAGGTATATCACCGAAGTCGGCAAGAAGATTCTTCCAATCAACCGAGAAGCCCTGAGGCGAATAAAGGGCTCAATTCGCTGGGAGATCGTTCCGGTTGATCGTTCAGATTGTGGATGTTGAGGCATTTTACAGGACCTTTTTGCTCATTTTACGCGGAACCCGCCCCCGCAGTAACCGCCGCCACCTGAAAGAATGAAAAAACGAACAGTCTGAACTCAGGCTTTCTTCCCAAAATGGCCCACATTGACACCCGAACCCGTTTCCTTATAATTCGGTCCGGTAATTAACAAGTTACTATCATCACTGGGATTGTGTGTTTTATCCCTTTCCAGTAAACAAGATGAGTGACACTGGAAGTGATCCTGAAATCCTCTGATGGGTCGAATTGATCCTGATCTAACAGGCTCAACAACAACCATAACCGGGTTTCAGGATGGGTTCTAATTCACTGAGCGCTTTTCTCAATTACAATACCAATACAAGAAACGTTAAACAGAAGCGATTGGAGATCCTAGTATGGCCGGGAATGTTCTGGAATTTACTGACGACAAATTTCAGTCGGAGGTATTAGAAGCCTCACAACCCGTGTTGGTTGATTTCTGGGCTCCCTGGTGTGGTCCCTGAATGGTGTGGCCCCTGCAAAATGCTGGCTCCAACGATTGATGAAGTCGCCAACGAATACGAAGGTCGGGTGCTTGTCGGCAAAATGAATACCGACGAAAACCACATGACCGCCACCCAACATGGCATCAGCGCGATTCCCACAGTCATCCTCTTCAAAGGTGGAGATGTTGTCGAACGTTTTGTTGGTGTCACACCCAAAGAGAAATTCGCCGAGAAAATCAACAATCATCTCTAAGACCAGAGACAAGCCGCAGTTCAACTCAAGGAAGAGTCAAGAATCGTGGCAGGGTTGAACACCCAACGATCGATTACCATTGTGAATGGTAGTTATCCTGTCAAACCTGAATTTACAACCCAGCTTCTGACTAGCTCCGTTTTGCGAACTGGTCAGTCGCTTTCTTTCAGATAAGAGAGCTCTCGGGAAAGGACTCCCCCATGAGCGAACGGTCCGCTATCAATTCTAAAAAGCCTGGAATCAAGCAAACGGATTCTCCCAGTGGACAATCCGCATCACCAAGCTCTTCTTCGGCCGGTTATCGACTGGATGACGCACACGCTGAGTTCAGTGGAACTCCCCATTTTCAGCCGACAGGCGGTCAGAAATCGATCGCCGCTTCCGAACGGGAACTCCAACTGCAAGCCCGTCAGATCTCGCAGCATTTAC
>JAGQQC010000447.1 GCA_020426395.1 Planctomycetaceae bacterium | reverse complement strand
AGCCGTTCCGAGAAGTTCAATCTCAGTGGCCAGCATTTCCACCCGCTGACCTTTGCCAGGAGACTCTTGTAACTTGCCGACGAGACGCAAACTGGCCCCGGTCGTGATCAGCTTGTGCACTTCTTCAAATCCCGGCACGTCAGCATCGACGACCACCTGCAACCCTTGCATCGAACTACCATCGTTGAGTTCGATAAAAGAAAAGCCTTGCTTCGAATCTCGGCGGGTTCGGACCCAACCGCAGATTTGATGTGATTCGTCCGGTTGTCCCAAACTGAGAACCTGAGCAATTTTCGTCCGTTTCATTCCTGTTCAATCCTTGCAAGATGATTGCCAATGACGTTGAGCGGGCCCAGGATCAAGCCGGCCTCAACTGACCTGCGTCAAGTGTAGCTGGATTTGACAAGATGAAAAGGGGAGCCGGTAGAATCGCTTCGACGGTCAGAAGGTCTGCTTCAAGATTGGATGTATCCGCTCACCCAGGCCGCACAGCTTCCTGTCATGACAACCGGAGTCCAGGCGGCAATATCCGGTTCGATTAGATTAGCCCTTCCCAGAAAGAAAGAAGCTTGAGCCACTGCGAAAAGGAGTCCCAATACCGTCGCACTGAGTGCCAAATTCCCAATTAATCCCCGGCTCTCCTTTCGTAGAACGAGAGGAATCGCTACAAGAATTGCCAGGATGTTCAAAATGGGAGCGGTTAACCGGCTGTGCAGATTCATTTCCTGCATTCGAAGCGCCAGTGGATTTCCGGCAGGCGCTTTCACTCGCTTGAGCAAGTCGCGAGTCGTCGCAAACTGAGCCGTCTGATTTCGATTGTACAACTCCATGAAATCAAGACTGGTTAAGATGAACAGTCCTTCTCCATCTGCAGTCCGGGTGACAAACCTCCGCCCTTTCTCAGTCAGTTCATCCAGAACTTCATCCACGGTGGGCTCGACATTCTTCAACACCCAACCACTGGGGGATGTTTCACTTTCTGGTTGATAGTAAGCCTTGGGTGAGGTAATCGTCATCAACGCTTTGGCTGTCTCATTTGCCTTTAACGTGAATACGACATCTTCAATCGTTCCGTCATTCACTATCAGACGACTTCCGGAAATATGCACCCCCGTAGCCGGATCATTGACCGGATCAAGCTGTTTCTGCACCTGCTTGCTACTGTTTCGTGGGGCCAGCAAATGGTGAGAGATACTCGGTATCAGCAGTTCCTGATTGAGAATCAACATCACATTGACGAGAGCCATCCCCATCAACGCGGGAACAATAATTCGATAAACAGGAACCCCCGCGGCGAGCATAGGAGCAATTTCACTGTTCTTTTGCAAAAGCCCAAAGACGATCATCGTGGAGGTCACCCCCACAATGGCTCCAATCATGCCGAAGAAGGCGGACGACTGAAAGCTGTAATGTTTCGCCATCCGCGTGATCGTCTCCACCGTACTGTGGGAGCCTTCCTGAAATTCGTCCATATTGGTAAAGCCATCAAACACCACGAACAAGCCGTAGATGCTGACGAACAGAATCAGGTAAGTATGGGCATACCTGCCCAGGACATATCGATCAAAGAGCGTTGTCACAGATCCCTCTATGTAGCTCGACCATGAAAAAAGCCGATGGCTCAAACCGACAGACAACTGCTTCGTTCAACTCACAAACGGGCTGGAGTTATTGAAGCTCAACGTCGGAAGTACAACATCCCTGTTGTATGTGGAGTGAATTACATGAAATCTGGCAAAACAGGTCAAGATCGTGCCTCTGGATTTGAGCCCGAATACGAGATTCCTTAAGGGAAATCACTGAGTAAGGGGGCGTCCGAGCTATTCCAGAGCCTCTGCTTCCGATCGCCGGTTTCTCAATACTTAGAGAGCACTTAAACCCCGAATGAGCTGGAATCTGGCCTCCAAAAGGAGAGAAAAATTGACAGCCACTTCGACCTGCAAGCATGGACAACAAATGAACACATCAAGATTCTAGCCATTCACAGAAATCCCTATCTTTCTATAAAATAGTCACTTACAACGATTCAATTGTCACACAATCCGAGGGACTTACCTCTCTACTCAAAACACAACGTAGATGAAATTCGCATTAAATTCTGTTTATGGATTTCTGGGAGTAGGCAATGCTTCCGTTTTCGGGCATGATGTGGACCTGAAGTGACGAGGGCTCACTTCCCCACAAAGGGTTTTTTCGTAAGTGCCTCTCGAATAACAGGATATCGATCAACACCACCGAAGGTCATTTAAGGACGGAGTCGAACATCACACCTGGTCGTCTCATTTGTGAGAAAAGAAACGAGCAAAGCGGACTATCAGAAACTACTATTCCTGCAATTGACCAAAGAAATGCCGGTATCGAATTTCCCTAACCGATCGCGCCGCTCCGGATACTCTTGGGTAATTAACATCAATCTGATGAACATCTGAGGTGATATATGTCTCGAAAAGAAGCTTTGCAAAAGCTTTATGACCGCCTGTTGACAGAACGAAACGACTTACGTCGCAAACTGGCCGCCGAGGCTGGTCTCGACGAACTCCCTTCTAACCGGGGAGATTTCGCGGATGTCGCGAATGCGGATGTCGAGAATGAGCTTTCCCAGCAGTTGAAAGCGTTGGGTAGCCGAGAGTTGGCCCAAATCGAAAAAGCTCTGCACGCGATGCGAGAAGGGAATTACGGAAATTGCGAAGGTTGTGGGCGCGCCATTCCCATTACCCGTCTGAAAGCCGTTCCCGACGCAGCAACTTGTGTGAATTGCCAGAAGAAACAGGAAGAGGAAGGTTTCTTCGCAGATCAGGCCGAAGCCGACTGGGAATCTGCATTCCGCAATGAAAGCAGTTTGAACGACCGCGAATTTTCGATGAACGACCTGGAACTTGAACGCTAAATGAGTGTTTTTTAGGTCGAGACCGATTATCATAAATCAATGTTGATAGATGTAGATGATGCGAAAATGGAGAGCGGTTTTCCGCTCTCCATTTTTTTTGTCGACAGAGTTGGCATAACTGGCACAGTTTGCCTGAGAGCAACAACTTCCGGCCCTTGGCTGATACACACAACCCGGTCCGGTACGCTGAAAAGCAGAAGTCTGTCTCAAATGACCACAGCAAACAGGACCCTCTCCCTTTATAATGAAAATGTGGAAATCTCTGGGCAACCGTTGACGTCCATTGAACAGCACTCCCAACAAAGTGCGTGTTCATGAGTACGATGTCTCTGATTGCTATTCGCGTCTCTTTCGCTCAAGAGCACGGTACGTCATTGTTCCTAAAATAATCCAGCACTGCTCCTTCTTATCTGATTCTGTTTGGGTTGAGGATTGCTTCGTATGCGACACCTTTCCTTAATATTGCTTTGTTCCCTCTGTCTGAGTGTCGGATATTGGGGAGGATTGTTTCACCAGAACTCCTCGACGTCCAACTGGGGAACTAAACCTTCCTACGCGGCGCAGGAACAATTGAGCCAGGAAGCAGCCAATGCCCTGATGGAAAGTAGCGACTGGGTCGCCCGGATTGCAGATCAGGTGATGCCCTCCGTGGTTCACATCGAATCGGTCTGGAAATCTTCCAGATCGGGAAAGGTGATTGCCTCGGAAACTGGTTCCGGAGTCATCGTAGAGTTTGGTGATGAAGGAACCAAATACGTCGTGACCAATCGCCACGTGATTCGCAATGCACAACCCAAAGACATTGTGATTCAACTTCAGGATGGGCGGCAGGTTCACCCCGCCCAGAAATGGGACGACGAAAAAACAGATGTCGCTGTCATGCGATTACCAGTCACCGATGT
>JAGQQC010000446.1 GCA_020426395.1 Planctomycetaceae bacterium | reverse complement strand
ATGAATTGATTTCACGCATGTTAGAACACGAACGAAATTCAGGTAATTTTCATTCCGTCGAAGAGGCGATTCAGGCGATCAAGGCTGGTCGTCTGGTGATCGTTATTGACGACGCCGATCGAGAGAATGAAGGGGACTTTATCTGTGCTGCGGAAAGCGTCACCCCCGAGCAGGTTGATTTCATGCTCTCCAAAGGGAAAGGGGTCCTTTGTGTTCCCATGATTGAAGAGACCGCTCTCCGTCTGCATCTTCAATCGGCGGTTCAGGACGATAATAATTCAACTCCGCACCGCACGCCCTTCCTCACTCCAGTCGATCATATTGATGCGGGAACGGGAGTCAGTCTGAAGAACCGAGCCCTCACGATTCGGGAATTGGCCAACCCCCATGCCGATTCAAGTCACTTTGTTCGCCCAGGTCATATCAATACCCTGCTTGCCAAAGAAGGTGGTGTGTTGCGCCGGGCGGGTCATACTGAAGCGACGATTGACTTGATGCGATTAGCAGGTCGGCGTTCGGTTGGTGTGTTGATTGAGATTTGCGAACCGGATGGCGAGAACATGGCGAGCGTTGATCAGCTCGTTAAAATTTCCGAAGAGTACGACATCCCGATCATCACGATCGAAGACTTAATCCGTTATCGCCGTATCCGGGAACAATTGGTTCACCGCGATGCCGATGTGGTTATCCCGACACGTGATTACGGCAATCCCCGTATTCTTGGTTACCGGGTTGATCATGAGAATCAGGAACCGTTGGCGATGGTTTGGGGAGATCTTTCCTCCGTCGAAGCCCCGCTCGTCCGCATGCACTCCTCCTGCTTTACGGGGGACTTGATTGAATCGCTTCGTTGCGATTGTGGTGACCAACTGCATATGGCAATGGAGATGATCTGCAAAGAAGGTGTCGGCGCGGTGGTCTACCTTCCCCAGGAAGGTCGCGGCATCGGCCTACTCGCCAAATTGAAAGCGTACGAGTTACAAGACCAGGGCATGGACACGGTCGAAGCGAACCTGAAACTGGGCTTCAAGGCTGACCTCCGGGATTACATGGTCGGCCTGCAAATTCTGAAAGATCTTGGCTTAACCAAAATTCGCCTATTGACGAACAATCCCAAGAAGACGTCAGCCTCAGTGTATGACGGCGTAGAGATCACCGTCGTCGAACAGGTGGGAATTGTGGCTCCCCCGGAGAAACATCGCGAGCATTACATGCAGACGAAACGGGACAAGATGGGGCACGCGCTGCCGTAGTGGTATCAAAGAGAAGCTTTTGATCTCTGCAAATGATATCGTTTCATCGCGCACTACAGAAACTTATTGTCGACGTTGGGTTCTGGTAGGACTACTTTGGCGTAAAAATGACGAACGCTTTTGTGGGTCAGCAAGTACAGTAATAAGAGCTGTACTGTGAACGTTCCGCCATAGATTGGCAGGGCAAGCTGAATATGGGGCGGATGGGTTAATAATGTCACAATGATCCAATAGCCCGAGATGAGACTACCGATCAGGGTGAGTCCCACCACATTCGTCCAGGCTTCTCGCGATCCCTTACTCAAATCGGAGGGGAATTCCCAGTATATCATTGTAGTGAAGATGATCAAAATGCCTTGAGTAAACATCCAGATCGTTTCACCGGGGTTTGTGGGTTTCATACCATCCGACAAGAAAGCAACACACATCATCAGAACAAACCCAATGATATAAGAGGGGATCATCATCAAGGCGGCACAAACTCGCATGATTCTGCCAGCACTGTCAATTCTAGATAGAGCAGCATCTCTGGGAGAGTCTGCCATAATATCCTCACTCTGATGATCAAGTTTGTCGTCGAGATAGGGGGGGAATCGCATGTCGATATCGATCCGCAAGTAAATCGTCAGATTTGGTCAGATTTTAAGCTCTGAAGTTTGAGGCGAAATGCTTTGGGAAATATCTCGAAGTTCATTCCTAAAAAGAGAAAAGTAGGAATGTTTTTCACAGATTCAGGTCTCGATTTCGTAAAATAGATATAGAGCGCTCGCAAATCTCAAATTCGCTTTCAACATAAGGAGAACGATCATGACTTGCATGGTAACGGAAATTGCTGATGGGAAAGTGATTGAAGTCGAATTGACTGGCAAGCTGACGAAAGAAGCTTATGAAGTCTTTGTGCCAGCGACGGAAGCGCAAATTGAAAAGCATGGCAAAGTGCGGATGTTGGTGATTCTGTCCGACTTCCATGGTTGGGATATGGGAGCGCTGTGGGAAGACCTCAAGTTCGATGTGAAACACTTCAATCACATTGAAAAGCTGGCCATCGTAGGCGAATCGAAATGGGAAAAAGGGATGGCTCTCTTCTGTCGCCCCTTCACGACCGCCAGCATTAAATACTTTGATAAGGCCGATTTGGACGCAGCTCGCACGTGGATTCAGGAATAGGCTGTCAGGTCTTACTTGCCTGAAGCCTGACCACGATGTTTGGTTGTGAACTCATTGATGAGTCCCCCTACTCTCCCCGGTTCTTCGATGTGTACTTTATGCGCGGCATGTGGAATCCAGATGAGTTCGATGTTCTCCCGCTGCGGGATATAAAGTTGTTCGCGCGTTGCGGGTGGGTTATCTCGGGTGCCATACAATTCGAGGATGGGAAGAGATGTTGATTTCAAAATGTCGCTACCATCCCACTTTCGCCAGAGCGTGGCGAACGCTTTTTCTTCTTCCTTCGTCCACTCTTTTAACGTGTCGGCGCGATAACGGACGGACTCTTCCTGTTCCGCGGGACTGAGGGTCGATTTCATGTCAGAACCGAAAGCGTCCCGCGCTGCTTGGGCCTTCGTCCAGCCTTCGAGTGAAATGACTCCCAGCAATCGTTCCGGCGCAGCTCCAGCGACTTCGATGGCTATCATGCCTCCGAGGGAATGTCCGCCGATGAAGAATTTTTCTACGTGGAGATGATCGGCAATTCGAATGGTATCCTGCCCACAGCGTTCAATCGTGGCGTCCGGTCCCGGTTTCGGATGGCTTTTGCCGAGTCCCCGGTTTTCCACGAGCAGCAGATTCAAATCTGAATCCAGGTGAGGAATCAACTTCCGCCAAACACGGCTATCGGAGAACGTTCCCGGGATGAGCATCAACGTCGGCCCTGAACCCGGCCGCTGCACACAACAAAGTTCTCCCGCTTCGATGGGGATCATGTGCTCAATGTAACCTTCAGATAGCCGAGGACCATCAAGAGGGAGTTCATCGGCGAGAACAACGCTCTTTGCTGGAAAGAGCAATAAGAACGATAGAAGACTCATTGCCATAAAGCGACGGGCAGGCATGGGGATGATTCCTATCGTGAAGAGTGAGGTGTTTATTTATCTATCGTCCAACTCATCCGTGTCGCGAAGTCTTTTTGAAAGTCGGGGCGCCAGCGCGAGACTGTTTCGCGGGCTTTGAGATCGGGGCGGTCGTCCCGGTACCAGCCGGATTCTGTTTTGCGGAATTCTCCTCCCCAACCTGGTTTGGTTGGATCTTCTGGATCGTTCCCTCCCTGTGGAAGAAAGAAGAACCAGGAGGGGGTGTCTCCTTCTTTCATGCAGTTGTGCTTGTTCGATTGGGTGAAAGTGCGAAGCGGATAGAGGGCTCCGAGTGGTCCTTGTGACTGAACGTTTTTTGTAATCCACTCTCGTGAAGTCAACGATTCATCGCCCGTCATATACATCCCTCGGAAGGCGGCTGTCCGATCTCTAGAGTCAGGACGTTTTTTACTGAGGACGTAATGCATACCCGGGAATTGTCCCTGCATCCAGTCGGCGAT
Organism: Planctomycetaceae bacterium; assembly: GCA_020426395.1. Classification (GTDB taxonomy): domain Bacteria; phylum Planctomycetota; class Planctomycetia; order Planctomycetales; family Planctomycetaceae; genus Polystyrenella. The sequence goes on along the minus strand of JAGQQC010000446.1, from coordinate 8 downwards.
GCGATCCT
>JAGQQC010000445.1 GCA_020426395.1 Planctomycetaceae bacterium | reverse complement strand
ATGGGACGACCGGGATCGACAATCGTTCTTTTACATTGAACTGAAAAACGTATTGCCGACCTCCGTCAATCTGGATAACGGAGTGAATGTCAACGCTCTGGACGACAACAGCCTGGCGGATACGTCCGACCTGCACGACAACGGTGTTTGGCGATTGAAATTCTCTTACGACGTAAATATGTCCGCCTCTGCACCTTATGAAGAATACCTCACGATCCGAAAAGAGCAAGCGATCCCCGGTGGGGATAACTATGTGATTATGTCTTCCTCGTACTTTAATCCGTCAGCTTCCAGTCCGGCGGAATGGCACAGCGAAATGCGTGTCGACGTCGATTATGAAGATGGGGTTGTCGCACTTGATTTTGATAACCTGGACGATGCAGATCCGTTGAATGATTATGACAACATCATTGCACCGAAAGGATATGGGGCACGTTATCTGGACCTGACTACCCATACTCCGACGATTCCGGGTACCCCGTTGAATTTCATCGACTACGGCTATGTGTTGATCGATGGAACTGGCAATCCGATTGGCGAAACGGGTATGGCGGGTGATCCGGCTGAACCTAGTCTGATGGGAAGTATCCCCATCGATCCGGCGGGGATGACGGGAGAAGATTTGATCTCCAATCTGCTCTCTGTCACCATTACGCTCCAGCGGCGTATGAATACGATCCGAGGAGTTGATCCGAATGAAATGGATGATGTGACTCTGAACCTGGGGGCAACCTCGGATAATATCTGGCTGGATGTCGATACATTCACAATAGCACAAGACGATGGAATCTTCGCGTTGAGTTTGGATGGTTCACATCTGACGCTGGCGAACGGAGCCGATGTCCGCACCGATATTGTTGCCAAAATGGATGCGGGAAGTCCGGAGTCGATAGAGCGGGTCGAGCAGCTTGACTTGAACGATACGTCCAACGCCTCTACCTTCGCTACGAATAACATGATTCGGAATACGATTGGTGACGCGAATGACTCGGCGTCCAGTGATTACACGATCTGGCAACCTCACTTTGATCGTGACTTTACTTCACCGATCGAACTTCTCTCCGTTCCATTATACGACCCGACTCAACTGACGGATGGTAAGATCGGTACCAATAAACTCGGATTAATGATGGACGGAACAAATACGGCAGGGGTGGACTACTTCCTTGACCCGGTTTCAGGAGCCGCCGCGAACAGGTGGTATCGATTACTTGGGTACGTGGAAGTTCCCCGATACGATTCGAATGTCGATAACCCGGCCCAGTTCAAAGCGAATATTTCGACCCGGTTCCGGTTACCTGGCAAGATTAATTGGAACACTCTGCGGGCACCGCAAGTTTTGGCTGCCTTGATGGATGAAGTCCGGTTGTACACACTGGACCTGAATCAGTCGAATAACAGCTATCTGCCGGACGCGAATAGTGAAACGGATCGTGACTGGTGGGTCCAGTTTATCAAAGCACGTGACCAGGTTTGGAATGGGGGTTCACCTGGACCTGATCCGGTGACGGGAATGTACCTTCCTGGTATGCCTGGTTCTCGCCCGTTCCGTGAGTTCAATTATGTGGATGATGGAACGAGTAGTATTGAACATACGATGCTGCGACAACTTCCCAAAGATGCCACTCGGAAATTGCTTGAGATCGGAAATGGCTCCGACTCGCTCGATTATCCCATTCCACATCGTTTATTGGGCAAAGTCGTCAATAACTCGACCAATCGCAGTCATGTCTTTTTCGTGTTTGTCCAGGTCGATTTCTTCGAAGCGGTGGAGCAAACGGACGGTTCAGTCCGAATCGGAGGCAAACTGGACGATTCTCCTGGCTACCGCAGCATGTTTGTGGTCGATCGCTCTAAAGCATTCGAAACGTTGGAGGGGGACGATTTTACCTCTGATCCGAACGAGCGTTTCACCTTACGTTTTGGAGACAATGACTTTGACTGGAGCGATCTGGTCCTGCAACGCCTGAATATAAAATGAGAAATTTTTAACTGGGCCCATAATTCCCTGAATTACCATAACCCCCTGACAGAAAGAACGTTTATAATAGTACATGAATTTTCCATCTTGTTGCCTGAATTCAATTCCGACTCCTGCTCGACCGGGTAAACTATGAAGAGGCTTGCCTGTTTGTTACTTGGGAACTGCCGCTTTTTCTGTGAGAAAAAGTCTCAATGATTTCGTGGGCTGTTGGGATTGATGGAATCGGATTGAACAAGTTTGTGTGAATCATGTTTTCGAATTCAAACAGTTTTTTGGACAGTGACTTCAGGCAGAAACGTATGCCTGTTGTTCTTTTAGTCGCATGAGCAGGGCCACTCCCCGCGGCAGGTTTGTAAAAGGTCGGGAACAGAAATAATCAGATTCTGTTCCTGCAAACGAAATTCCTGGATCGACGAATCCGTTTTTGGCAATCGCCATCAAACGGTTCTGAGATCCCCTGTAAATCATCGGAGATCTCTCATGAAAATCACCTCTCGCCGCCGTCGCGGTTTCACTTTGATCGAATTGCTCGTCGTGATTTCGATCATCGGTACGCTAATGGCACTTTTAATTCCCGCTGTGAACAATGCTCGGGCGGCCGCTCGCAATATGCGTTGCCGTAACAATCTGAAACAACTCGGAGCAGCAGTTCACAACTATGCTTCCAATCGGGGTGCCAAAATTCCTCAATTGGATGACGGAACTTATGGCTGGCCGATTGAACTGTTGGCTTACCTTGACGGTGCCGCGATTGATCGTGAAATCCGGGATGGCTCGTTCGACCCGTCAATCGGTTCACTTGATACAGCGCTAAAGCTGCCGGTCTTTACCTGTCCCGACGACCAGAACAATTATGAGAACCGAAACGGACTGACCTATGTAGGTAACACCGGTTACATCCGTAACGATCTCTGGGGACCTGCTGTTTCCGACCTCGCTCACGACGTGAGCACCATCGACTGGGATGGTGATGGTAATTATCTCATTGATGGTTTAGACGGCACAAAAGATGGAAGTGCCCCCGAATATACGATCGATGAAGATGACATGCGAATTGCATTCGCTTCGGGTGTGATGTTCCGTAACCTGGATGCCTACGGTAGAGCGATGACTCTCGACATCATTTCAAACGGCGATGGTGCCTCCAACACAATCTTGTTTGCAGAAAACCTGCAAGCCACGGACCTCGCTTCAAGAGAGACCCAGAACATTGGTTTTGGAATCAGTGTCACTTGTGCTACAGGTATTCCGGATTCATCAGGAACATCCGAGTCTGGCCATGTTGGGCTCAGTTCAACTTTAGCGGTTCCTGGTTTGAGCCTTGATTCGACTTTCTCTCTGGTTGACAGTAGTGGGGTAAGCCCGACTGCGGTGAACAATGCTCGAATTAATTCTCACAAAGAAGATTTGAGCGTGGGAACGGCACCTCGTCCCAGTTCCAACCATCCCGGCGTCGTGAACGTCGTCTTGTGCGACGGTGCTGTGCGAACGCTTTCTCAGAATCTGGATGCATTGGTTTACGCTCGTGCATTGACTCCAGACGGGACACGTCAGAATCAGATTATCAACCCGAACTTCTATGCTGACTGATTCTGCGAATTACTTAATTTGAAAAAGATCTCCTGGGGCTGTCCGTATTGGACGCCCCTTTTTTATTGAAGTATGAAGAAGCTAACCTGGTACACAAAAAAACGCCCGCAGACCGAATATCCGGTTGCGGGCGTTTTTAGATTGTACGGGTCACCTCTATTTAGAGGTTCGATTGCCTGAAGCTGGCTTAGGAAGCCTGAGCGGCGTTCTTAACCAGTTTCGACAAACGTGATTTC
>JAGQQC010000444.1 GCA_020426395.1 Planctomycetaceae bacterium | reverse complement strand
CGCCAGTACCCGCTTCAACGATGGAGGAGAATTCGGTTTCGGAGCAGAGATCGGGATCAGTACAGACAAATTTCATGCCCGGGGACCTTGTGGGCTCAAAGAACTGACCAGTTACAAATACCTGGTTCAGGGCTCAGGACAGGTTCGAAGTTAGGGCCGACAGAATTTTGCACCAAGAATGGACCATCGGTTCGAAAAACCCGTAGCAGAAAACTCTCAGGTTGATAAGTTCTTTGTATTTTTTTCAAAAGTCACGTAAGCATGCTCCACCCTGTCAGATTGAAAACCGATATAGAATCTATCTGACAATCACAGGTCATTTAACAGGATAAAGTCAGGACGGAGGCCAAGGATGGCAGAAGTTCTCAGTCAAACAGAAGTCGAATCGCTCTTGGCGGCACTCGATCCAGATGGATCGGGAGGTGGCCCAGCCAAGCCAGCTATGCGCCAGGCCCATTCGGACCATCATTCACAAATCAGCCTGTACGACTTCAAGCGTCCAGAACGGGTCAGTAAAGAGCAGATGCGGGCCATTCAAGGCTTGCATGAAGGATTCAGCCGTGAATTCGGGGCTTCTTTAAGCGGTATGCTAAGGACAATTGTGGAATGCAAGCTGATCAGCGTGGACCAGCTCACCTACAGTGAATTCGTCTTCAGCCTGGAAAACCCGACCTGCTTCAACTTGCTGGAATCAACGTACCTTCAGGGGCACATGATTCTGGACCTGAACCCATCGATTATTTTTCCGATCCTGGACCGCATGCTGGGTGGGGGCCGCAACTCGAAAGTGAATTTCCCGAACCGGGCTCTGACTGAAATCGAGCTAAAACTGGTCTCCCGCATCACCAGCCTGGCGATTACGGCGCTCGAGAATACCTGGATCAACCTCTGCTATCTCGACTTGAAAGTTTCACAGATTGAAAGTAACCCGCAGTTGGTTCAGATCGTTCCCCCGAACGAGGTCATCGTGCTCGTCAGTTTCGAGCTGACCATGGGAGAGATGCGGGGAATTATGAACTTTTGTATCCCGTTCAACACCATTGAGCCTCTGTCTTCTAAATTAAGCTCCGACTCCTGGTCGGCCTATAAATCGAGAATCATTTCCCCCGAAGAACAGCTCGACATTGAAACGAATATTTCACGGACGAAAGTCGAATTAGTTGCTGAACTCACTACTGTGAAACTCTCCGCCAACGATCTCATGGGGTTATCGGTGGGAGATGTCATCATGACGGAGCAGGAAGTTTCCGACGGACTAACCCTGTTAATTGAAGGAAAACCCTTTTTTAGCGGGGCTCCGGGAACTCTCAAGGGGCATAAGGCGGTCCAGGTGGGGCAACCAATTACCCGGGCCCGCGACATTTTGAAACAGAAAAAGGATCCGGAATTTGCTCGACCGACCGAATCAGTCCGAAAACATCGCTGAGCCTTCCGAACCGGTTGGTTTCATCGCGAGCAGCCCAAATCGGCCTCTCTCAGAAGTTTTTTTCAGTTATACTTGAGCAGAGAGCCCCAAAACAAAATATCGGGGAATAGCTCCGAATACAAACTCTTGGCAAGTTTGCCCTATAAGATCGTTGATTCGGACTGAGTCTATTCAGTAAAATTCAGAGACACGTCGGCAATGTCATTTTCTGACAAGTCACTCTCCCATCTGATTTTGCCGATACCTTGTCACAAACTCTCGTCTGTTCTCAATCGTTGATTAGTTCTTTTTTCTTTCTCAAAGAATGAACTGAATCAATTCAGGGAACCTGTTTTTGTCAGTCACCTCATTCAATTACATGGATGCGAGTAATAGTTTTAATTCACATCATGTACTGAATATTTTTTTCAGCATTGAATGAGTTAATCCATCCTCTAACCCGTTTGGGATGAGATGTCCAAACGTGATATAGTCTGATCTAATCTCAGGAAGGCCTAACAATCGAAACCACTCAACGTGTGAATGACCAGATTCGAATTCCCCAAATTCGAGTCGTTGATCAAAATGGAGAAATGCTGGGCGTCATCGCGACGCAAGAAGCCCTCAGAATTGCCGCTGAAGCAGGACTGGATGTTGTGGAAGTCGCTCCCAACGAGCGTCCCCCTGTCTGCCGTATTATGGATTTTGGTAAATTCAAATACGAGCAAAAGAAAAAACAGGCCAAGAACACCAAGCAGCACCAGACGCAACTGAAGGAAATTCGTCTCCGTCCCAAAACAGGCGACCATGACATCGAGTTCAAGGTGAAACAGGCGCGACAATTTCTGGAACACAGGGACAAGGTGAAAATCAACATCATGTTCAAAGGCCGCGAAAACGCGCACCATGAACGGGGACGAGAGATCCTGTTGGGGATCATCAAATCCCTGGATGATGTCGCCAAAGTGGAAGCTCCTCCCCGTATGGAGGGGGGGCGGAATATGTCTGCTGTGGTTGCACCACGTTAATTCTTGCCCCAGATAAGTGTGGCGGCTTTTGTATACGAAAAGTCCATGAAAACGTGGTTTTACTCCGCCAGAAGTCGCTACACTAAATTGTGACATGTCTTAGAGAACAGCATTGCCTGACCCGTCTGGGGCTTCTGCTGTTGGCAAGAAATTTCGCACCTCAGATCCGACCTTTTATCCACAGTCTCTGGAAGACGCTCTCCGTTCGCGCGGACTGCAGCGAAAATGGTCCCCCTGAACAAATCGCGTGCTCAATTCACTGTTCAGGATGAGGCTCAAAGCGAATGGATGGAATGCCTCCGGGATAGGAGACAACATACTGCCCATCGGAGGTGGGATAGATGACATCTTGCTGTAATTCGAAATCGGTCTGTGACTGTCGTTCGTAATAATGCTCGCTTTCCGGATTCAGGTATTTCTCTCCGTAGCGAAGCATCATTTGAGTCCGGTCTCCGAGGGAATGCCCCGTCGATTTGAAAACCGAACCATCCAGGTCGCTTTCTTTAACGAAGAACGCTTCGATATTCAGCTCAGTTTGTTTCATGTGCTCAACCATCTCGACCGCATCTGGATACGGGCAAATGTCATCCCCTGTACCATGAATGACCACGATGCGGGCCTCATTCCCCATTTCTTTCAGCTTCTGAAGGTGGACCTGATTGCCGATATAATGCAATTCCTGACGACCTGGTGCGAGAAACATGGGTGATTGGGGATCCTGGCTGTAGCGGGCATCCAGCTTGCTTCCGCCTGGTTGGTTGTAGGCAATGTCATCAGACAATCTGGGCATTCCGCAGATATCCACAACACAACTAAATGTCCGCGGGGCAAACTTGTTGCACATCAGGCTTACGTTTCCTCCCCCAGAACCTCCCGACGCCATGATTCGTCTGGTATTGAAATCGATATTAGCGGCAACCAGTTCGCGATAGACATGGGACAACGCACGCAAGGCATCGATCGCTTGCAGGTACCCAAAATCATAGGGCCCCTTCTGCTGCTGATCCCATTGACCACTTTGGAGATAATCGACTGAAATGACCACCACATTCAGTTTGGCCGTTAATTGACGAGGGTCACCAGCCCCGCGATAATTGGTCCCTCCCCAGTTGTGGAGATTGAGCATTAGCCCTGTCTCGGGCTTCACATTTTCGAGCTTTCCTCCGGGATAATAGAGATAGACCGTCACTTGTCGTGGTCCGGGAGCGAAGGACCATTCCTGAGCCTCAATCTGCAAACTGGCGTCGTTCTCCGGAAGAGCCCCCCACCCGGACTGGAAATTCCCCAGCACAAGGATCAGGGATGTGAAAACTAACAAACTGAACTGAATTCCGCGCGACATGCCACCCTACTTTCAAATCGATAGGAAAATCCGTAG
>JAGQQC010000443.1 GCA_020426395.1 Planctomycetaceae bacterium | reverse complement strand
TTACTCTCGGTCTGTTGATGCTCCGCGTTCCGAATTTCAATGTTCTCCACAGAGCCCTGGCTCATGCTCTCTCTTCCTGAACTAACTGCCCGCAACGCCTACTGATTATGCGGTTCGGAACTTCGCACGGATTCCCAAATCAACTTCTAAGTGACGCTAGAAATTATCGGTTTCCACCTTTGGAAACATGAGGATTTTACGGATTGCTCCGTAAAAACAGACTGCGCAAGGGGGGCGACTTCCGCGAATATAAGAGAGGGAATCCCTGCTTAGGGACGCACTACCTGAGAGTTGCGATAAGAAGTGCTCGGAACTCGGGGGCCCGCAGGACCGCTGGGAAGAGAACCTTCGTAAATCCTCTGCTCTGCTGCCCGTCGGGCTTCGGAACGCTGCTGCACATAACTGGGAGGGCGGGTAAAGGTTTCCGGCGCAGCATCTTCGTCAGGAAACGGATCATACCGTTCCACTGATCTTCTTTCTGAGAGTAGATCCGGGTTAAAAAGCTGGGGCCAGCGAATGTTGGGATTCATACATCCCGTGGCATTCAGGCAGAGCACCAACAAAATCCCGAGCTGGAATGCTGAAAATCGCATTCAGTTGGACCTTAGAGATCGTTATGTTCAGGGTTCAGGAGACCAGACGATTCGGCTATTTCCAAATGGAAAGCCACGACAGAGTGGGCTGTGCGGCTCGATCAACCGAAACGAGGGGAATCCAAAGCGGCGGAATCTTATCAATTCAGTTCAGACGTGGATACCCCATTGTCTACGCAGGAGTTCGCCCCCACCCGATGTCTCGAAATCATTGTAAAATTTTCAATCTCCCTGAAAACCGAAGTCGGGTGATCGGTGGCGATTGAATGCTCCTCCCGATATGATCCGCTGAGAGAAGTTCTCTGGGAGTTAAATTTTGACGTGTAACGTCAATCTGGCGTTTGAAAAGTCGAGAAAACGACGCATTTTCTGCCGGCGGAATCCATTTCATTCCAGGTGACTTTTCCTAGAATGGAAATTTCCGCTCACACAGGAATCCCCCTCGAATTGAATCCATTTCCCACTCCGGGAGAGAGACAGGAAGGCGACGAAGAACAACAATGGCTGAACCCCGTGTTTGTGTATTACGAGCTCCCGGGACGAATTGTGACATCGAAACGGCCCATGCATTCGAACTGGCGGGGGGGACAGCCGATCGCCACCATATCAACCAATTGCTGTCCAATCCGAAATTGCTGGAAGAATATCAGATTCTCTGCATTCCGGGCGGATTCAGTTATGGGGACGATATTGGAGCCGGAGTCATCTTCTCTCGACAGTTGCGGAATCAATTATGCGATTCCATCCAGCACTTCCTCGAAGGGGACAAGCTGATTCTGGGAATTTGTAACGGTTTTCAAGTGCTGCTTAAGTCAGGAATTCTTCCAGGAGGTTCTTCTACCTGGCCACCAGCAGATGGGCATGAACCGGACGCGACCTTAACCTGGAATCTCAACGGGCGCTATACTGCTCTCTGGACAAAACTCAAAGTCGCCTGCCCGGATAACGTCTTTCTGCGGGGTATCGATACCATTGAACTCCCCATCGCGCATGCGGAGGGACGCCTGGTTGTTCGTGAAGAGTCGGTCCTGGATAAACTGGCCGAGAACCAACAAATCGCCTTGCAGTACCGAGGTTCCGAAGATCAAACCGATTCAAACCAGGTTCTCGAATACCCCCTCAACCCGAATGGTTCTACAGCCAACATCGCCGGTTTGAGTGATCCAACGGGACGGGTTCTGGGATTGATGCCACACCCCGAACGGTTCCTCTTCGCGACTCAGCATCCGCAGTGGACTCGACTTCGACTGGAAGGAGAGGGAGACGGCTTGAAGCTCTTCCAAAATGCGATCAAATACTACGACTGATTCACTCGCCATTCCCAACATACAATTCGATCTTGCTACACAAAAAAACCGAACTGTGCAGAAAGCACAGTTCGGTTCGTCGAGATGTGAATTGATTTTCTCATTCTTGATTTAATCAGACGAGCCCTGTACCAAATCCTTCATCGTTCTCCGACTCGTCTCGATTCGCAGTGACGACCCGTGATGTTTGCGGGGTGGATTTGATGTGGTTATGTTGCCCCTTCACAGATTGTGGTGGGTCAATTCGATGCATTTTATCGTCCGTCTGAACGATGGTAGAAACCGCGGAGGAATGCTCACCATTTACCTCGGAAGTATGCATCGATTCTTCAGCCAATGTGGCGAAACTATCTTCGTCAAAATCATCATAGGTACAGACATAGCCCGGTTCCTGAGCCCGGATTTTTTCGTTCTCAAAATTCTCAATGACAACAGACTGGATAAGTTCCCGACACCCTGAATTGATGGGATGAGCGATATCGGCATACAGTTTTGCTCGACCATCAGAATCTTTAGTAGCGCGATCCTCATCAAGACGAACACCACACTGATTGCAATGCATCGCTCGTAGATGATTTTTGGAATAGCACTTGGGGCACCTGTCTGTCAGCTTTCGACTGGGCATGGCTACGAAAGGCCCTTTCGCTCCTTGAATTATTTTCAAGTCACGAATGACAAACATGCCATCCAGTGTAATAGAGCAGAAAGCTTGTAATCGATCGTGTGGATCATCCATTAGTTTGATACGAACTTCTGTGATATCCATGGTGCATCCTTTTGTGGTGAAGTGAGGTCACACAGACACGTGCTATCCGTGCCGCGCGGAGGAGAGGGGAAAGGGAAGCTGCTTGCCGAAAGGAATGGCAGATGCCAAAACAGCAAGAACCGCTGCCGGTCATCAAGGTGCCAGGTACGGGAAACTTCCGAAACAAAGAAGTGAGTTGCATGAGTTGCGAGTTCAATTCCTCAGCAGGAACCTGCAAGGCATTGAACAAAAGACGTGAGACAGTAGAAGTTTTTCCTTCGGTTAAGGCTTGCTGAATTGGCTTAACCGAGCGGGAAGAACTTTTAGAATAATTCTCGCTCCATTTATTGAAGACGGCTGGTGTAGAAAGACCAGTCTTCGGCTGAGCGAGAATCAGAGGAAAATTGCCGCGAACAGAAATCGGTGTGATCTGCTCGCCACGACCACGACAGATGGCTGCCGTGTGTGTATTGATAAAGAAGGGAACATCACTTCCCAATTGAGCCGCCAACTGTTCCAGTTCAGGAATGGAAAGATTCAATCCCCAAAGTTCATTCAGCCCCACCAGGGTGGCAGCCGCATCACTGGAACCTCCTCCCAAGCCTGCCTGAACAGGTATCCTCTTGGTCAATTCAATCTGGATGTCCCGGTGGGAATTGGTCGTCGTTTGAAGCAACCGAGCTGCTTTAATCACCAGATTCGACGAATCCGTCGGAATAGGGGGTGGACTTGAAGAATTTACCTCAAAAAATGGAGAGGCGTAGTGGCAACGAAAATCAATGTTTGAATTCGCGGCCTCTCCCAGGCGAAGCAGCAATGTGTCATGCAGATCGAGTTTGACCATGACCGTTTCCAGATCATGGAACCCGTCCGTTCTCCTTCCAAGAACTTCCAAATGCAAGTTCAATTTGGCAGGAGCCCGCAACAGAACAGACTGTCGATCAAGCCATTGGCACATGGGGTCACTTCCTGTGAACCACCAGGCGGCAGTTATTTCAGGTGAGGTTTATCTAGGAAGTCTCCAGGCGTTTCGCATCAATTGCGATATGCTCGGGAGTAACTATTTCGGCTTAAGATCAGACCGTTCCCACCAAAATTTAGATGAGAGGATACATTTGAGGTAAATGATTTAAGAAATTTTGAGTGAATTTGAAACTACTCAAAAA
>JAGQQC010000442.1 GCA_020426395.1 Planctomycetaceae bacterium | reverse complement strand
TTCTGGAGGGCCAACTTCCGGTTCAGGTGATCTAAACGAGAGTTTTCAAATTCCCGCCAACGAATCGGTCACCATTACCATCATGGGAACTGTTCGTGAAGATGCGAACGGAATTTTGACGAATGTAGCCACCGCAGAGGCCACGGATGTCGCGGATCCGGATCCAGAAAATAATCAGGCGGGTGACTCCGATCTGATTATTTTTGTGGGCCAATCGGGAAGTGGCTACTTCCACTCTGTGGGACCGGGCTATGGTTCTATCAGTAACAGTTCCGACATCGATCTGGGAGACCTGGATAATGATGGCGACTTGGACGCAGTCATCGCCAAACAGTCGAGTCCCTCAGAGATCTGGCTGAACGATGGAACGGGACATTTCGCGAATGTTTCTCAGAATTTACCCAGAAGCTCCGGAGTCTCACTGGGGGATTTCGATAAGGACGGATTCCTCGATATCTATTTCGCCCGGTCGCAGGCAATTCACAATAATCCTCAGGACCAACTGTGGATCAATAATCAAGATGGTACCTTCACTGATAGTGGTCTGATGCCCAATTCTGATGAGAGCTACGATCCAGCGTTCGGGGATTACAACAACGATGGTTACCTGGACGTCATCGTCACCGGCAGGTATGGCGACACCAAAGTTTTATTGAATGATGGCACCGGGATGTTTCTGCCAAATCCACAGCTACTCAGTGTCCCAGGGCAATCAGGGGGTAGCTACCTGCAGTGGCGGCTTGACGTCGGCGATGTCGATAATGATGGTGACCTGGATCTCTGGATTAACTATTTAAACGGGGCCAATGGTTTGTTCCTGAATGACGGGAAAGGGCTGTTCAGCTTTTCTCAGTCGTTTAGCTTTGGCAACGATGAGTCCAATGGAATTGATTTCGGCGATGTGGACAATGATGGTGACCTCGATGCCGTTGTGGCTGCGCGAGACGATCACACGCTCGTTTATATCAACAACAATGGTACCTTCAGTACGACACCCACTTCCTATGGTGATCGACAGGCTTACAATGTGAAGCTCGCCGATTTCAATGGAGATGGTTATCTCGACATCTACCAGGTGGTATCACGTGCGGGCGTACCCATCAGTCCCTCCCCTTTTTATACGGGTGATCGTATTCTCCTGAACGACGGCACGGGGCTATTTGTGCAAACTCCACAGTCGATCGGTCCCGAGTATGCGGCCGCGGTGGGACTTGGGGATCTCGACGGCGATGGCGATATTGATGCCTTTACCGCCAATGTCTATCAGAGACCGGATCAAGTCTGGTTTAATGGAGAGGTCGGTCTCCCCTACAAAGAGGATTTCAATTTCTTCTTTCCGGAAGGATTGCTGTTTAACAATCCGCAAAATGTCTATCTGAGTGGTCCAAAACAAGAACAGTCGCTGATATTTGATAATTCCGGGTTGACCGGATTAACCATCGGACTAATTGCATTGGATGCGCCACCACCAACCCAGTTTGAAGCCTCCGTTCAAATGACGTCGCTTCCCGGGCTGAATCTCTGGGGAGATGGTTTCCTGATCTTTGATTACAAAAACGAGAACGATTTCAAATATGCCGGGATGATTTCCGGACAGAATGAATGGGTGATCGGCCATTATCAGGGTGACTGGAACAATCGTATCGCCGAATTTGACATGGACGATATCAATAGACAAATAGAAAGTGAGCGGACCTATACAGTTCATCTCGCCGTGAACGGGAATGATGTCACGCTCTCGGTGGATGGTTTCGGCATTTTGTATGCAACTGTAAGCGAGGGGATCGGTAACGGCTCAGTAGGACTGGCTTCTTACAATGCCGTGACAAAATTCGATAATCTCGAAGTGGGAGCGGAAGTTTTCGCTGGCAAAGCGGTCCCATTTCCATACATGGAAAACTTTAATGATGGAATCGCAAATCATTTTTATTTCAGTCACCCAGACAAATGGGAAACGATCACCAGATCTAACGAGCATGTTCTGCGTGGTAATACCTCTCCCATCCAAGCCAATTTCGCCACGCTGGGATATGTTCCTATTTCTGGGTTGCCCCAGACCTACGATATTTCCGTCAAAATGAAGTCGTTGGAGTCCAACACAGGATGGCATGACGGCTTTCTTATCTTTGACTATATAAGCCCGACCAGTTTCAAATTCGCCGGGATGTTCGCCGGTCAAAATCAGTGGGTCATTGGCCAATATGAAGGCAATTGGGGGAACCGCCTTGCCCAGGTTGATTGGGATGATACCGGTCGCGATATTTTGACCAACCAGTATTATGATGTTCGTGTTCGCATTGATGGTAACAAGGCTACTCTGTTTGTGGATGGAGAGCTGATCACTTCGGCGACCTTCCAGATAGGAATCCGGAAAGGTCCGGTCGGAGTCGCGATTGATCGCGCTTTCACCTGGTTCGACGATTTCAAAGTCAGCCCACCGCTCACACTCGATACGCTCTTTGAAGATTTTGATGACGAGTTAGTCCAGGAACTGACGACCCCCGATCCAACACTTTGGGACTTCGTCGAGCTCGATGAATCCGGGACGGATATTGGCTTTGCAGCCGATTCCACAACTCCGGATGAACTTGCGTTGCAACTGACCGATCCATTGTATGTATTACCGCCGTCGTTCACATTAGATGTTGCTGTGCAGTTCTCTCCCTCTGCTGGAAACTGGCAGGATGGATTCCTGATTTTCGATTACAAAAACGAAAATGATTTCAAATATGCCGGCGCCTTCGCGGGCCAGAATGAGTGGGCCATTGGCCACTACCAGGGGAACTGGGGAGACAAACTGGTTGTTGTCGATTGGGATAATGAAGGGAAATCGATTGACGTTGATACCTTCTACGACCTGCACCTCTCGGTGACTGGAGATGAAGTCCGCCTCAGCGTTGATGGGGTCGAAATCGTGACTCACACCTTTGCAGGGCCTGTCAACAAGGGCCGGGCCGGTTTCGGAGCTTATAACGCGTTGACGGTCTTCAATGATTTCCTGTTTGATGAAATTCTGGTCCCCTGAGTTTCCACCAACAGTCATCAGCGTGATTGACACTCAGCATGTATTCGAAAATGGCGGAAATTTGACCAAATCCATCGGATGTCTCCGATGGATTTGATCGACCAAGCCTCATTATGTTACCTTAATTATCACCATAAGGGCCTAAAGGTGTCATTTCGCGATCAGATTCGCGAAAACGGACACCTCTCACACCATTCACCTCACCTATACAGAGGCCTGATATGAAAATCGTCGACTGGATGCTCTCACTTCGCCGTTCAACTCGCTTGTCGAAACGATCCTCCCGACAGCATCAAAAATCTTCAGTTTCAAACAGGTCGGGGATTGAGCATCTCGAAGACCGCACGTTGCTGACGATTGCCTTCGACTTCAATTATGGGGGGGCGATTGGTTCGGGCATCGGGTTTGAAGATGCGACCGATGGGCAGGCCCGGCGAGATTCTCTCGAAGCCGCCGCCGCAACCTTTGGGGCCTTCTTTGATGAAACCGGAACCATTGAAGTCGATGTGACCTCCTACAGTAACTCTTCCAGTAGTACACTGGCTTCCGCAGGAAGCTCCTTTTTTCTTGGTGGGTCAGGTGATTTTTCTCATCGGATTGCAGCAGCCAAAATCCTGACGGGGATCGATCTCAATGGTGGGGACAGCGATGCCAGTCTCTCTGTCAACTGGGCTAAATCTTTTGAGTTGGCGAGCGATTTTCAGGCAGGCGAATATGACTTCACCGCCGTCATCATGCATGAACTTTCTCACGTGCTTGGATTCAATTCGCTCATCGCTCAAAATGGAACCAG
>JAGQQC010000441.1 GCA_020426395.1 Planctomycetaceae bacterium | reverse complement strand
AACGGCAAACCGTCCGGGAGTGTGATGGCGGTCGACTTTGAACTAAACGGTTCACTTTTCTCCGCCCTCAACGGAGGCCAGATCCCCGGTTTCAACTTCACCCCGGCAACCTCCTTTATGATCCGCTGCCAAAACCAGGAAGAAATCGACCGATACTGGGCAGCCCTCTCCGCCGTCCCCGAAGCCGAACAATGCGGTTGGTGCACCGACAAATTCGGCATCACCTGGCAAGTCGTCCCCGAAATTCTCAACGAACTAATGAGCGACCCCCAAAAAGCGGAACGGGCAACGAAAGCATTTTTGCCCATGAAGAAATTTGACCTCGCGACGTTACTGGAAGCGGTGTAAATACAGGACTGAAATTCGCCTCTTCTTACCAACCAGTTGACACTAATCAAAAACTAAGCCCGTGGCACAAGAAAGTGTATTATGGTCGTGTAAAGGACACCTCACAAAAGCCCCCCATTCTTAAACATTAAATGAACGAGTCAAAAACAGGCCTTCCCAAATTATTCGTTTTCCGACACAATCTGTTTTCCATTCAACGAGATTCCTCCCCCTGCCCTCGCCGTCTAATCTCAATTGAGCTACTCAGCTCTCCATATGCTCCAACTGCTTGATCGTACCTCACTATGTCTTCTCACCTCACAGAAGCCAAAATCGAATTGGTCCATGGATCCTATCGCCGTTGCATGCTCAGTGACTATTTCCTCAGCTTGTTCTACGAGAACTTCCTGGGAAAATCTGAAGAGATTGCCAGCATGTTTCGGAACACGAATATGTCGCGGCAACATCTCGTTCTCGCGAAATCAATTGCCGACCTGGTTTCGTTTGCAGAAGGAAAACCCTCCGCCTGCAAAGAAATGAAAGATCTGGCAAAACAGCATGACCAGGATCACCTCAACATTACTAGCCCGATGTATCAACAGTGGATCATCGCTTTTCTGGAAACAGTACGCGAGATTGACCAGCACTGGTCTCCCGAAATTCAGTCAGCCTGGATCGAAGTGCTCACCATCGGTATCAACTACATGCTGGAGCACCATCGCGTCCCAACCAAATTCGACCCTCCACGCATGTCCCCTGGGCTATAAGGGAAATCCGACCTCATATTACGGTGCCGCCCGGATGATGTCGCCGTACCGTCGCTCCAATACGTCGGCGATGCTGTCGGCCATAAACTGATTGCCTCTCTTATTGGGATGCAAGCCATCGCGACTCAAATGCCACTCCTTGTCGAACAGCATTCCAGGAGGAGCAAAAGGACTCCACAGCACAAGGTTCCGAATCACACCGTCTGAAACCAACTCCAAATCGTTCTCCCGCGCAAATTCGCGTTCCAGTCCGCCGAAAGGATCAAAGATGAATCCCCGTGGAACTTCCATGAGGATCACCTCCGCTCCGAGTTCATGACAGGCATCGACGATTTTCTGCAAATTCGCTTTCGTGGCCGCCCTTGTTTTCCCTTTGAGAAAATCGTGACCACCCAGTTCGATCACAACCACTTGTGGATTCGATTCGATCAACTTGGGCAGATCCTTTAACGCATCGCCGCTGGTGATGCCATCTCTCCCCAGGTTCACCACGGGGATCGATAGCCGCGTTCCCAGTTCTTCCGGATACCCAAACGCCGTGAGACTATCACCAAGACAAACAACAGGCCGTTGTCCGTCTAATTGGGGCAACATGCTCCGATGAGCGGAGGCCCACCAGGACCCGGCAAACACCAACCACGCTCCCCACATAGCCAGCAGACTCACAGCATTGATGAAAGAACCAACCGTTCGCGTTTCTGTTTTACGAATAAGAATGACACGCCAGACTCCCACAACGAATAACGTGCCCGCCAAGAGAAAGATCATCGGCGGCCAATCCACATTTTTCACTATGATAATGACTGCGCAAGTTGCAAGCGGGAACCACCCCGCCCGTCCGCGCAACATCAACACGCTCGCAAACCCCAACCACCCGGCAACCATCCAGGGGACCGCCCCAGGAAACGTGAGCAGAGAAAAAATCACCCCCATCGTGATTGCCAAAATCAACCCCAGCCGTTTTACTGATGTGGACATACAAACTCACTTCGGTTTGAGATAATGGCGACAGACAACGTGTTGTTATTTTAACATTTTGGGTGCAACTTTCTAGCTGGGAAATAAGTTGGTTTATGATTTCGGGGGCCATATCAGTACGCCATTCACAATTCATGTGGAATGGGTCACCCTTTCCCGCACATTACGATCTGCAAGACTAAGGAAAGCGGGGTTGTCCCGTGATGAATAGATCGTAAAAGATCATAAACATGCCGAGCATCATGATGTATATCATCAGAAACCCAAAGAAACCAAAGAAGCAAAGTATCGCGAAAAACGGTGCATATCCTGACGAGACAATCAGTGACTGATAAAGATTCAAAGGTAGTAACAATCGAGTAAGAATGGTTGTCAGAACAAACTGCGTCGCGATCAAACAGAGAAACACCAGAAAGAAATGGAAATCCCCCAGAGTCGGGCCTTCCATCAGCGGAAGTTTATCGGGTACGCCACCAACATGAATCACAAGCATCATGTGGGGAATTGAGAGTACGGCAGATAAGAAGACTACCTTCAATATTGAAAAAAACGGCAGTGCTGGAATTAATTGAGTTAATCTCAGCTTAGTGGCAATCATGTTATAGAACTTGACCATCGCGAGAAAAAAAATTATGGCCATCAACGTCGCAACAATCACAGCAATGATAATGGCGAAGATGAAACATCCATAATCGACAAGTGTGCTGAGCGCATCCATCAGGGGGGTCTCTTCTAACAATAGCTACAGGTCGTCGACCAACGGCGTCGAATTCAATCATGTCTGAATTGAAAATACGCACTGCTACTTTATACGCACTCTCCTCCGCCGTGTGGGATCTTTTTCATAAAAATCTATTCGCACGCACAACGACGCAGGTCAGGCACTGCCTGACTTATCACCGGAAGCCATGTTCATCACACGTTTGTTGAAGGAAGGACCGGAACGAATCCCAGCGCCGGTAGAGTTTACTCGCTAAAGGCCCCCAGATCGCTCAGCACTTCGTATGGCGGTTCGTAGGCCGCTTCGCCTCGTTCGCGTGAGGTGAAGAAATTGAACAGATAGACGCCATCGGATCCCGTCTCGATGAGGTGAGTCGCCGCCTGACGGTATTCGTCGGCGTTGAGATTTTTCGCCGCGCCCCGTTTCGTGCATTCGATGCCACCGTAGACCGGCACGGTCGTGATGGCCTGCTGCCACTCGTCGATCGGCAGATCGCCCTGTTCGTATAGGAATTCGGAAACCACGACAAAATCAACCCACCCCTGCTTCACCCAAGCCGGTACATCACAGCCCAGTTGCCGCGCTGTCTCGGGCGTCGGTGGTGTGCGATTGAAGTTGGACGGCACGCGCACGGCGAGCACGAGTCGCCGGCCACGCTCGCGTCCGACTTCGTCGAGCATGTTGCGAACTCGCTCGACCAGCGAACTCATCTTCGCCACATTTCCCTCAACCGATCCCTCTTTGAAAAATCTCGGGAAACGATTGAAGTCGAGTTCGATACCGTCGCAGTCGTAGCGCCGCACCGCTTCCTCGATCAACCGAAATGTGTAGTCGCGGACCTCATCGCGCGCGAAGTCCATCGCCCCTTTGCCCTGATACTGCTGTGTACCCAGACGCCAGTCAGGATGATCCACCAGAAACTGCGTGGTGAGAAAATCGTTGCCATGATCATCGTTCATCCGAAACGTGAGGAGCGCCTCTCGCCCACGCTTCTTTGCTTCGCTCAACATGATCGCATAGGGGTCAA
>JAGQQC010000440.1:434-3835 GCA_020426395.1 Planctomycetaceae bacterium | reverse complement strand
TTGCTCGATATCCGGATCTTCACGGAAAAATTTTCGGTAAAAGGTGCGTTCGTCGGCTAAGCCAATTTTTTGTCCTAATACACGTCCCACGTCCCATTGAATTGCCGCAGAATACTGGTTCTGGTTAGCACCATCCCGTAAGAAGATACCTCCCTCTTTTAACCAGTAGTAACGGTCTTCGAGGCCATCCCATTGCGAGGAGACATTGTAGGAAAAATTCCATCCCGTATATCGCCAGACGTCTTCGAAGTTCGGCTGCAACATGGTGATGGTATTCGCCGTCGCGCGGTACTTACCCCATTCCTTTTTCTTTTCCTGCTCTTTGGCCTGTACCCAGAGCAGGTCAGCGGCAACCCCCCGGAAGCCCAGCAGAACGACTTTCATGATCGCACTGGAGGGTTCCACTTCTCCCAGGCTGGACTGGCTGAGTTGCAGTTTATCCCGCAATTTTGCGAGTTTTCCTCCGCCTTCACCATCCGGATTAGCGGGTTGACCGAGCCAGAGGATCGGGATCAACAGGGCAATGATCAGAAGTAAATAAACGAGTTTTCGTTGTTGGGAACTGAGGTTCATTATTTAGATTCCAGTTCGCGTAGTTTGAGGCAATAGTAACCGACAATAACAGAAACAAGAAAATAACTGAAAGTCACTGCGATAGAAGGATTGATCGCAGCACTGGTATTCACATCAAAACCTTTTGCGAGATATTCCGACATGCTGAAACTGCTCATGTCCGGGATAATATGTTTTACGATCCAGAGCAGGTTTGAAAAGACCGGGTCCAATGCCAGAGCAATGCCCGCAATCGGATCGTCGCTGGGTAGGCGGGAAGTTTCGTTCGTTTGAGTGAGCATCCGGTATAACGCTTCCATCGGGCCGCCACCGAGGGCTCTGCCTGTAACTTGTTCGTTTAAGACGTCAGAAAACATGAAACTGATCATCAATAATGACAAAGTCGCCAATGTAGCGATGGGTCCTTTCACCATACAGCTAAGAGACACGCTGATTGAAACAATCAAGACCATTAACAACCATTGACCAAAGATTGCCTTGATGTAGCCTACGATGAATGATCGGTCATCCAGTTTGATGAACAGGTCCGGATTCGCCATTCCGAGATATTGAGCAGCATTCATGCAGCGGACTTCAATGCTGAATGTTTTTGCATTAAGAATGTCCGAGTACAGATTATATTCGATTTCCTTGCGCTGCTCCGTGTCATACATTTTTAATGTTGTGGGGATTTCGATATTGTTCGTCTTATATTCCTGCAATGAAAACGGCTTCAGTCGAACGCGTGTCCCTGTGTCGTTATTGATCAGCGTCATTCCTACTTCAAGCGTGCGATCAATGATTCCTTTGTGAGTACGGAATGCCTCGAAACGAGTTTCGACTCTTAATGGTTTTTCATGATCAACAGAATTTACATCGAAATCGGCAAAGGTCCAGATCGCACGCGAATTGGTTCCCCCCTCAATGTAAGAGCGGAAGTCCCATTCGTCCCCGGTGTTGATGCCGCGGTCTGTAGTATTCTTGTCTCTGTCGATGAACTTCAAGGAGCCATATACTGGAACGCGACAGGTAAGTGCCTCCCTGGCTTTCTCAGGAAGCGTTCGATCAATCCAGAAGTAACCCACGAATCCCATGAACAATAAAAGAATTGTTCCTACTGCGGCAAAACCGAAAATTCGTCCGATGACAATTTCCATCCTGTGAGCCGGTTTTGTTACAACGGTATGTAATGATCGCAGGCGGATGTCTTCAGGAATACCCCAACAGGAAAGCAATAAGACAATCGGAATAACGAGAACGCTGGTAACAGTTAAGACAAAGCTGATGTAAACTTCAACTTGAAACTCGGCCCTCTGTTCTGACATGGAAAGAAACCAGTTTGCGAACATGAAGAGCAATGCGAACAATCCGATCACATAGAATACCTTCTTACGGACAGACTCTTTGAAAGTCAGAATCGTCAATGCCAGAATTCGCTTCAGTGATAGGCTACGGATTTCATGCAACCCGTCTTTCAATTGCTGAAGCACCAGCTTGGGGCCGGATGGGCCGATTGATAAGCGCGTTACGAACATTCCCAGCAGAACAATCATCAGCCCGAAGCCGAAGAATGCATACACAAAATGCAGGAGTCCTTTGAGAATATCGTAAGGAATTGGCTCAAATGTCATCGCTGAATTCCGGAGGAGTTTTACCGACCTGATACAGGCTCAAGCAGGCTTTGTTATGTAGAGATGGATGAAAATAAAGAAAGAATAAGTATTCAGGCAGCCGTTGGCTGATTCAGGTCATGATTCTGTAGAGACCGGAGTCTCGTTTTTGTCTTCTTTTTCTGGGACAAAACGTTGCCCTGGGCGAGCAATACTTTCCTGAACCGTCTTGAGGAAGAGTTCTTCCAGATTGGTAGAAGGGTGTTCGACAGAAATCTTCTTCGCGTTATGTTTCTCCAGAACGGCTTCAATATCCCGGATTGCTTCGTCGGATAACTCGCTGGAAGTGATGCAGGTTTGCTCTTTTGATTGGATCAGGTCTTCGACGCTTCCCAGTTCTTTCAATTCACCACCATACAGAATGGCAATTCGGTCACAAACATCCTGAACGTCGGCCAGCAAGTGGCTACACATCACAACCGTTTTGCCTTGCTCTTTTAATTGAATAATCAGGTCTTTCATCTCGCGGGTACCGATTGGATCAAGACCGGAGGTGGGTTCATCAAGCATGACCAGGTCCGGATTGTTGATGAGTGCCTGTGCCAGTCCGATACGCCGTGTCATCCCTTTGGAGTATTCTTTTAATTGACGCTTACGAGCGACTTTCAAGCCGACCATTTCGATTAGCTGTTGGGTTCGTTCCCGACGTTCTGCTGCGGACATCTTGAATAAGCGACCGTAAAAGTCGAGGGTTTCTTCCGCATTCAAGAATCGGTACAGGTACGATTCTTCCGGAAGATATCCAATCCGCTCGTTCTTTTTGACGTCGGTGGCGGGGCGTCCCAACACGGAAATTTCACCGGAAGTTGGGAACAGAAGCCCCAGCAGGCATTTCATCGTCGTCGTTTTGCCAGAACCGTTCGGGCCAAGCAGGCCGAAGACCTCTCCCTTTCGAACGTCCAGACTAAGGGAGTTCAAAGCACGAACTTTCTGACGTCCCCAGAAGTCCCGGTAAATTTTCGTCAGCTTTTTGATTTCAATGACAGGTTCAGCCTGCATTTTTGACCTCGATTAAATTGTATAAGTCGTTGATGAAGTACCGGGAATGGAAACAGATTTGATTCAGGGATTTGAATGGTTCGTTCGGGATAGAATTTGAGGTGATTTATACCCGATAAAGTGAGTTGCATGCCATTTAGAATGGAGCAATAACTCGAAAGTGTAGCTGGACCATCCACT
>JAGQQC010000440.1:0-412 GCA_020426395.1 Planctomycetaceae bacterium | reverse complement strand
ATCCACTCAGAGAGGGAGTTTCCCCGTCCCAGTTTACGGCTTTACTTGATAGACTGTTGGAAATAATCCGGAAATGAACTATTCCAGATTCAGAGAGGGCTTGCGACCCGAGTGTTGGATCTTTCTTCGGTAAGAAATGAGAGAAATTTCTTACCCGTACAGGCTGCTCAAAGCGCGATTTGGAATAAGCAAATCCACTTTGAGGGCTTCCTGAAAAGATCACTCTATAAGGCCGGTCAACCATTTGCAAGCAGCGAAGTTACGTCCTCTCCCCAGAATTTCAGGGGAACAGAAAACCCTCGTTACAACCTGCTTTTTTACCCCTGTTGTGCACTTAGAAGCCCTAATTTGAGCGATGAGAGTGGTTTCACGCATCAGATTCTGTGAAAATCCGGGGGGGGATGATGAAGGG
>JAGQQC010000043.1 GCA_020426395.1 Planctomycetaceae bacterium | reverse complement strand
TTTGCGATTCCCAGGTTGAGAACAATCTCTTTGGGGTCGTGACGGAAGAGGTCAAACATGTAGACGAAAACAGAAAGTCCAAGTATTCCGTAAACAATCGAGGGAACGCCCGCCAGGTTTGCCAGATTGATTTGAATGATGCGTGTTAAACGACTTTGAGTAGCGTATTCTTCCAGGTAAACAGCGCCACCAATTCCAATCGGAATTGAAAAAACCGTGGTCAACAGAACCAGCCAGAAACTCCCCCAAATCCCCCCAAGGATGCCTGCACTCTTCGGGTCATAGGAATCGTAATGAGTTAGAAAATTCCAGTTGAGCCCACTGGCTCCTTCCCAGAGGATTGAGCCGAGAAGAATAAAGAGCATGGCCATACTGAACCAGGTGCTCAAGAAACAAATCGCTGAGAAGATTTTCCCTTTGCGATGTCGGGCTGCCAGCTTACTGTCGAATAACTGATTTGAATCGGTCATTGATACACCTCCCGGAAGCGACGCATAATCAGGTAGGAGATGAAATTCATGGCTAATGTGATCAGAAACAAAGTAAACGCGACTGCATAGAGGCTTTGATACTTAATACTTCCCACGTCAACGTCCCCTCCCATCACGCTGACAATAAAGGCAGTCATCGTTTGCACGGAGGTGAAGGGGTTCATTGTGATAGAGGGTTGTTGTCCGGCGGCGATCGCAACAGCCATCGTTTCACCTACGGCTCGCGAAAATGCCAGAATGAACGCGGCAGTGATACCAGAAGTGGCTGCAGGAACAACGATTTTGATCGAAACGTCGAACTTAGTTGAGCCCAGAGCATAACCTGCTTCGCGCAGCGATCGTGGAACAGCCCGAAGAGCATCTTCACTTAATGAGGAAATCATCGGAATGATCATGATGCCGACCACGATTCCCGCACTTGCCGCATTGAAGACGGAAACATTAAACCCCATCAAATCCATAAAAATGGGTTGCAGCACATAAGGCGTGATGAATACCAGCGCGAAATATCCATAAACGATCGTGGGAATACCAGCCAGAATTTCGAGGAGAGGTTTCACAATGTCGCGGGTGCGAGAAGAGGCGTACTCACTCATATAGATGGCACTCGATAAACCGAGAGGAATCCCAATTAATGCGGCGATGCCAGCGATCAGAAAGGTGCCACAGATAAGTGGCGCGATACCAAAATGAGGATCTGATTCGTACTGAGGAGACCAATCCGTATCGGTAAAGAACTCGACTACGGAGACAGACTCGAAAAAAGCCTTTGACTCTCCGAACGAATAGATGGTCCCCGAAAACAGCACATAAATGATCGAAAGTGTTGTGAAGATTGAAAGCAACGCACAGCCGAGCAAACTGAGCTTTATTAATTGCTCGCGCAAACGCTGGACCGAAAACCGCTTGTCGAGAGCGGTCGATCTTCTTCCTGAATCAGAAGGAGGCTCCGTTGCTGAAACCGTAGTAGAAGACAAAGTCTGACGCCTTTAGTGGAATATGACTTGGTATAGTCCCTTTTGAGGAGCAAGGTAATGTTCGACTCTCGAAACTCCGAAAACCCGCACCAGTAATGACGGTCGACATTTAAGTCGAACCGCCATCAGGTTCGGGTTTTGAAGGTCAGGAGAATCGTGCTTCCGTTGGATCAATTCTGGATGGCCTGTTCCAGTTTCTGTTTCGTCTCCTGCATGTCAGCTTCACCCAGTTGAACGTAACCAACTTTACTCACCATCGTTTGACCTTCGGCGAGATAGTATTTCAAGAAGCTGACGATCTCCGGTTTCTTCAGAGCGTCTTTTCTAACGTAGAGAAAGAGGGGGCGTGAAAGGGGGGTGTACTGTCCACCTTCAATCGTTTCCGATGTCGGTTTGACCGCAGTGGAAACATCCGAACCGTTGGCAATGCCAAGCACCTTCAATTTGTCAGTATTCACAACGTAGTAGGCGTAACCAAAGTAACCGAGAGAATATTTATCGCCGGAGACACCTTGTACCAGAATGTTATCGTTGGCACTGGGTGTGTAATCGGAACGGGTCGCTCCACTCTCACCATTGATCTCTTCGGTGAAGTAGTCAAATGTGCCGGAATCTGTATCAGGTCCGTACAGCTTGAACGGTTCATCGGGCCAGGCATCATTGACCTGCTTCCAGGTTTTGATTTCAGAACCGGGTTTCCAGATGGCATTCAGCTGTTCTGTCGTCAAAGCATCACACCAGTCATTCTCTTTATTGACGATGACAGACAACCCGTCGATGGCAACTTTTAATTCGATATACTCAATCTTGGCTTCTTCTAAAGCGGCCTTTTCGGAATCTTTGATGGGACGGGAAGCATCGTTGATTACGATCTCACCACGAATAAAACGTTTGAATCCACCGCCGGTTCCTTTGTAACTCACATCGATTTTGACATCGGGGTTGGCTTTCATGAATTCTTCCGACACCGCCTGGGTGATTGGATAAACGGTGCTCGAACCGTCGATCGAAATCTCTTTATTATCAGAAGTCGTATCCGCTTCCTTCACTTCGCAACCTGTCAGGCTGAGACAGACAACCAACATCAACATCCAAACCGACTGAATTCGGCGCATTCTTTTACTCCAGGTTTTCTTGTGAGTCATGCAGAGAGAGTTTGTCGATCCCGGCAATGATTACGGACCGGGACCATAAATGACGCGCGGATCGTAGGCCTGAAGTGTGAAGATTACTGTGGGCGAAATGTTAATATTTGATTAAGAAAATACTGCTCATTCGAACCGTCCATCCTGACAGAACTTGTCGCTCTGAAAAGCATTTCTTCCGGAGACCAGAGCAATTAACGCAAGACTTTTTATATCAACACGTTAAGAACTAAAACCATACCCATGTTGATTAAACGGGAGCATGTATCCACTGACCTCGGATCATCGTTCCGATCAGATCATTTTCGTGGGCAAACAGAGATTGTGAAGAAGTGGCCCGGCGGATGATATTGAGACTGGCGGAGGAGCCCGGTTTCAATGAGCCGAACTCGGGTAAATTCAATGCGCGGGCTCCCGCGGTCGTGCCCAGTTGCAACAGAAGTTGATCGTCGGCTTTCGGGGCTCGTTCTTTGAGGAAACGAAGTTCATTCCACATGGACAGATCCGGGTTGGAGGAACGCCCATCCGTTCCAATCGCCACACGCCCTCCTAACTGGAGCAATTGTTCCCACGGATGATCGGTGTGCCCGAACCAGGCATGTGTCCGCGGGCAGTAGACCAACGTCATGTTAGGATGATTGGCGATGTAGTTCAGTTCATTTTGATTCAGATAATTACCATGAATGATCAATGCCTGAGGGACATTTCTGAGCAATTGCAAGTAATCCAATGGGCTGCCATTTTTTGAGAACAGGCCAGATCTCCAGAGTCCCCGCTCGTCGAGTAGATTCCGGAACTCCCCTTTTTGACGTGAGAGCAATTGCAGCTCCGCTTCTGTTTCGGCTAGGTGCACCGCAATCGGAGCCTTTCGATCCGCAGCCAGGTTAGCGAGATGTTCGAACAACTGCATATGCACCGTATAAGGTGCATGCGGACTTAGCCCTCCGGAAGTGCAGGTCGCTTGTTCTGCGAAAGGATCCTCATCTTGATGCGGGTGGAACTGCTCCAGATGTTGCACGGCCAAGTGCATCTGTTCGTCATGCGACTCGGGTAAGAGACCAATAATTTCACGAAAGACAACCGAACTGACGGGGAAGTCGGAGTGATCCCGGTAATCGGCAGGAGTCAGGTTCCCGGTGAGGATATCACCCACAGCAGCGCTACCAGTATGACGTAACTCGAACAATCCTCCCATGACCAAATCACTCAACGCATTCCGCCGTTTATCGCGGTATTGCAACAGTTCCCGTATCCAACCCGTAAAGGATTGCTCCACTGGGAACGGATGCGCTAAGTCACTGAACTCCAAATGAGCATGAGCATTGACGAAGGAAGGAATCACACAGCAGTCGTCGAGGCGAATCGTTTCTGAATAAGGCTTCTGATGAATATCCGTGACGAGACCTTCGTCGATCTCAAGGACATGATTTTCCAGCACTTCCTGGGGAGTGGTAAAGGTCCACCGGGCTTGTAGTGAACAACGTCCGGTACTTCCTGAAAGGGACACGTGTGACACTCCTTTGAAACGATCTCTGCCAGGATCGTTTGACGATTATTATCCAGTTGACGATTTCAATGCTGCTTGAGCCTGTTTGCTCGGGTGCTGATAAAGCCAGTAAATGAGAGCGCTGGCCAGAACAAAACAGATCACCATTGTAGGCCAGTGGTAATGATATTCAGTTTCCGTAAAGGTGACAAACGGGTTTCCAGGGGAAATTGAGGATTGAATCTGCTCGTGAAAAAGTTCCCGTACGACTTCAATCGCGTTATTCACAAAGTGGAATAAAACACCGGGTAACAGGCTGTGACTTCGCAGACAAAGCAAACCGAGCACCAGCCCCAGCAGAGACGCATTGAAAACCTGCTGGGGAATCATGTGCATCAGGCCGAAGGCGAGGCTGGAAAAAACAATCGCAATTCCTAACCGACCATGGTGCGCAAGGCCGCTTAAAATGAACCCGCGAAACGCAAGTTCTTCACAGATCGCCGGGGCAACGGCAAAGGTGAGTAGCAATAACCACGGATTGATACTATCACTCTGCATCAAGGCCAAGGTCTGCTCGACCTGTTCCGGCAGTGGTGGAAAAAACCATTGCAAGTTTTGAGAGAGTTCTATCACCAGCGGATGCAGTATGAACGGAAGCACTGCCCCGACCAATAAATAGGGGAAAGAAGGCCAGTAAAGTTTGAACGTCAGTCGGAAGTTTCTGGCGAGCATGACCCCCATAATCAGCGCCGGGGTCGCGATCAAAGCGACTTGATGGATGAGCAACAGTTTGAGCATCACCATGGGAGCGGCGCTCTTTTCAATGGGGTCCATCATATCCCTGCTGATTTTCATCGTGGCGAACATCAGGAGCATGATCAGTAGAAAACAGAGGCCCGCTTCGGCGAACGTGGGCGTCGCCTGTTTTTCTCGCAGAAGTTGTCTGATCCAGAGGACAATACTGAACCTCTCCGCTTCGCGGAAGAGAACATCTTCCCGCCCGAATTGGTCAATCGCCCACCAGAGCGCGAGCAAACTGTATCCGGTGCTCGTGATGAGTACGGGCAGGACATAAACTAGCATCGTTGAAACATCGGGAGAGCTGAGGAGCCCTTTCAATAATAACCCTACTCCAATCACCGGCATAATACTGTAGAACGGGGTGATCTCCACTGCGGGCGAGGCACAGAACACTGTCAACCCGGTGGTCACGGCAAGCATCGGGGTCAGATAATACTGTCCCTCTTTGCTACTCCGGGCGAACGTCGCTAACGCAAAACTGAGTGCGCTGAACAGGGCGGAAATGGGAATGAGCAGAATGACTACCCAGCAGATGGCGCCGAATGAAGGAGGAGTAATCACTCCCAGCATCCCAACGGTTCCTCCTCCACCGAGTGAAACCATATACTTTGTCGTGAAACCGATACTCACCAGGTTGAGGATGGCGGTCGAAATACTGAAGCTGAGAACGGTGAAAAATTTGCCCCAGACAATTTCAGTTCTAGAGGCGGGACAGATGAGCAAGGTCTCCATCGTTCCCCGTTCCTTTTCCCCCGCCGCCAGGTCAACCGCGGGATAAAAAGCGCCCGTCATCGCCATGATGATGAGTAGCGAAGGGATGATCGTGCCCCAAACATTCGCGGAAAGTTCCTGCTGGCTGGCTAAATCCACCGATTTGGGATTCACGGGAGTCGTAATCGATTCCGGTAGTCTGGCTGCCGTCAGTCGTTCTTTAAGAATATCGGCTTCCCATAAGGCGAGAACTGTTTTCACCCGGGAATAAGCAATTTGTGATTTCTGGTCTGCATTATTATGTAGCACCGTGAGGGAAGGAACGGAAACGGCATTTCCTTCCTCGGTGATATTGCGTTCGGCGATCAACTGCGTTGTTTTTTCAATCGCTTCGGCGAATCCTTCCGGCACGAGAATCAAGACTTGCATCTGGCTGCTGGCGAAGAGATCGCTGAGCTCTTGGCGAGTCTGCGTGATCTTCTTTTGTAGCTCTACTAACGGTGTTTCCGGTTTGGGGGCAGGCTTTCCTGAGGAAGCCTCCTCTTCAGTCGACGCATCCTCTGACCGCTCCGTTCTTTCTTGTACAACGAGTTGTTCGTATTCCTGCTCCAGTTTCTGGAGTTGATTATTTACCTTCTGCAAATCACGCGCATGCTGTACGAGCGTTTGTTGCCGTTCGTATTCTTCCTGCTCTCGGGTATGAACTCCCTCGCCTGAATTCTCAGGAAGTTGGTCTTTCAGGCTATTCACTGTTTCAGGCGTGACGACTTCCAGTTGTGACGTTTCTTTCGCCTCACTGAACCAACGTCCGGCGAATTTCCCCTCCACTATAAGTGGAGGCGGAGGGAGATGTTCTTCCCCCAGCACGACAACCGTACGAACTTTTTCCCGGTAAGAAAGCATCATCTGCGCCATACCGATTCCGAGTGCCGGATAGAGCAGCAGCGGCATCATGAAGACCATGAACAAAGTCCGACGATCTCGCAGGAGATCGCGTACCTCGCGCATGAAGATCAGACGTATGTTTCTCCAGTTCATCCGTTTTGCTCGATCGGTTTCTGTTCGGCAAGTTCCGCTTCGTGTAAGCGGATCAGTTCGAAGAAAAGTTCTTCCATATCTGGTTCGTTGTATCGTTCTTCCAATTCCTTGACGGAACCGCTGGCAAGAATTTGCCCTTTATATATTACGGCAATGCGGTCGCACAGTTTTTCGACTTCCCGCATGATGTGGGTAGAGAAGATAATGCTCTTCCCCTGATCTTTGAGTAATTCAATCGTTTTGAGCACGGCCCGGGCGACGAGTACGTCGAGGCCGGAAGTCGGTTCGTCGAAGATCAGGACGGGAGGATCGTGGATGATGGTGCGGGCGATGGAAACTTTCTGTTTCATCCCGGTCGACATCTTGGAACCCAGTAGTTCCGCGACATCTTCCATCTGCAACATCTCGATGATGTCATCAATTCTGGTCTGCAGTTCAACTTCATTGATGCCATACAGGCGACCGAAATACTCAACCATCTCACGGCCCGTCATTCGGTCATAGATGCCCGTATTGCCCGACATAAAGCCGATGTTCGCGCGGACCTGGGCGGGATGATCGACGACGCTATATCCAGCAACCTCTGCCAACCCTCCGGTCGGCTTAAGGACGGTACTCAGCACTCGCAGGCAGGTTGTCTTCCCCGCTCCATTCGGCCCCAGCAGTCCGAAAATCTCCCCCGGTTTCACTTCAAAGCTGACTGAATCGAGTGCTTTTACCTGGCCTCGTTTCAGATCGGCAAATGATTTGGAGAGATCCTGAACCCGAATCATGTCTGCGTCACGTTCTTTCACATATCGTCGAGAGGATGTCTCGCATCCTCCTGAATATCGTTC
Source organism: Planctomycetaceae bacterium (assembly GCA_020426395.1). GTDB lineage: Bacteria > Planctomycetota > Planctomycetia > Planctomycetales > Planctomycetaceae > Polystyrenella. The sequence continues at coordinate 9,568 of JAGQQC010000043.1, read as the reverse complement.
GCTATAGCGGCAAATCGAGCGCCGCAGGCTGTTCCCCAAGGTTAGCCTAGAGGAGTGCGAGGTGAAAGAGCGGAGCCGTTGGGTGGGACCGGCTTGTTCAATTTAGAATCGGCAAAGTCGTTACATTCGCACCAGGCGTTACCTTCGGAGCGAGCTCTTCGTCGATTAGCTCGTAGAAAACATTCCGTTGGCGGGGAATATAACCTGCTTCGGAAATGCAACGGCGGATCTCTTCGATGGACAAGTGATAAACGGTTCCCGCTTGTGAAACAACATTTTCCTCGATCATCAGGCTTCCCATATCATTCGCACCGAAGAAGAGCGCCACCTGACCGATCTTCTCCCCCTGGGTAACCCAGGAAGATTGAATGTTGGCAAAATTATCGAGATACAACCGACTGATCGCCTGCGTTTTCAAATATTCGAATGCGCCGGCAGGGGGAACGTCGGCCATATCAGTATTTTCCGGTTGCATCGTCCAGCAGATGTAGGCGGTGAAGCCGCCCGTTTCATCCTGCAATTGACGCAGCCGTTCGAGGTGTTCGACTCGCTCGGCTAATGTTTCGATGTGACCGAACATCATGGTCGCGGACGAACGTCCTCCCAACTCATGCCAGACGCGGTTCACATTAAGCCAGTCTTCAGTCAGCGCCTTGCCCCGTGTTATCGCTTTACGGACACGGTCCACGAGAATCTCTCCTCCCCCTCCTGGAATGGAGCCGAGTCCCGCCGCTTTCAATCGTTCGAGAACTGTTTTCAGCGGCAGATTGCTGATTTTGGTAAAGTGATGAATCTCAGGCGGACTGAAAGCATGGATATTCACCTGCGGGAAGTTCGTGCGGATGTCGGAAAGCATCTCTTCATACCATTCGAGTGGTAACTTGGGATGCAAACCTCCCTGCATCAGAATTTGATCGCCACCGAGATCAACCGTCTCCTGAATTTTTTGCATGAGCACATCCCGCTCAAGCACGTAGACTTCGGGATGTTTGGGCGGACGATAAAACGCGCAGAAATCACAGACCGCCGTGCAGGCATTCGAGTAGTTGATATTCCGATCGATGTTATACGTTCGATAGGGTTCCGGATGCAGTCGTTCGGTCACTTGATGCGCAGCACGACCGATCGCCGTCAGATCATGAGACTCAAACAGCCGCAGTCCTTCTTCTGGAGTCAGTCGCTCACCGGCAACCGCTTTATCGAGTAGAGATGCAATATCGCTGGACAACATCAGCTCCTCCCGCAGGCAGATAGGTGGCCAGATCCTGAAACAACCGCAGGCCGTTTCGTTCTGCCGAACCCAAATGAAAATGTAGGTTATTTCGTAAATAGTTTTCCGCCAATTGCGGTGAGATATCCAACTTGGGCGCTTCCGTGATGGCGATCTCATGCAGATTAGCCACTCCTTGATCGCGTGCTTCGGAAAGTCGTTCAGGCAGGTTTCCCAGTTCCACTCCTCTACGGGCCGCCCAAGCAGCAAAGACGAACGGCAAACCGGTCCAGTTGTACCACTCTTCTCCTAAATCCCAAATGACCTCGAAGCTTTCCTCCGGAAGATGCATGGCCCGATCACCAATCATCAACATGGCGTCGCAGTCCGATTCCTCAATGGGTTTCCCGAAGGGAAGGGGGTGTAGTTCCGGGTGAACTCCATATTTCTCCGAAAGAAAAATCCGGACCAATGTGGCACTCGTCCGCGAACCGACATCGAGCGCGAGCGTCTTGATTTTGCCGGGATGAACTCGACTGTAAAGTCGAACGCTGAGTACCGGGCCACAACTGGCGACACAGGCATCGGAGATCAGCTCACACTCCGGGTTGCGGATGATCTCAATCGAAGGAATGAGAGCCACATCCAGCTCCCCCGCCGCAAGTTGATCGGCGAGCAGACTGGGATAATCGAGGCTTAACTCGGCGTTTTCCGCGAGTTGGCCCAGATGATAAACCAGAGGTTTCGAGTTAAGATAACTGACCGCCCCGATACGTATCGGTCGGTGCTTATTTTCTGTCATTTCGACGGAGAACCTTTTGGGGTATTTGGTAATGCTCATTGATTATAAACCGTTTCCGGGCTGCCGCAAACCACCGCAGTCCCGTTTCCGGCTCCCGTCTCTTTAGTTTGTCCCTTTTCGGATGCAATCCTTTGCCAGTACGTTACAATCGAGCCATTCCTGCTCACTAAGAATTGATCCTGAAATCCCTCTGATCCGTCGAGTTTGCCCTGTGTTGGTAGACTCTAGATCAGCCACAACCGGGTTTCAGGATGAATTCCAGTCAGACAACCGCCTTCTGACGAAATCATTAACAGCAAAAACTCCGCCTTATCTCACATAAAAGCAGACTGATGTCCGAAAAGATAAAAATCGCACTGATCGGCCTGGGGACCGTTGGAACCGGGGTCGCCCGTGTGATTCTGGAAGAATCTGAACGCTTGACCCGCCGTTGCGGCAAGCAGATCGAATTGGCGAAAGTGGTCGTCCGCGACAAAAAACGCCCCCGTATGATAGACCTCCCCGAGGAAATCGTTACCGATAGCTTACAAGAAGTTCTGGACGACAAAAGTATTAGTCTCGCCGTCCAGTTAATCGGTGGGATTCATCCCGCGAAAGAGTACATGGAGCAACTGCTGGACAGTGGTAAGGATGTTGTCTCGGCCAACAAAGCTTTGTTGTGTGAGCACGGCTCGGAACTTTTCTCCCGCGCCCGTGAGCAGGGACGTTCGATCGCATTCGAAGCTGCCGTAGCAGGGGGAATCCCGATTATCCATGTGCTGAATCAGGCGATGAGCGGGAACCAGATTACTTCCATCGAAGCCATTCTGAACGGCACCAGCAATTTCATTCTGTCGGAAATGTTTCTCGGTAGCCGGGATTATGAGGATGTTCTCCAGGAGGCCCAGGAACTCGGTTATGCGGAAGCAGATCCGACGCTTGATGTCGATGGAACAGACGCCGCCCAGAAACTTTGCCTGCTGACACAACTCGCATGTGGCACAAAAGTCTCTCTCGACCAGTTCCCCCGACAAGGAATCGACACCCTCGCTCTGGACGACTTACTTTATGCGGACGAGCTGGGTTACTCCGTTCGACTGCTGGCCGTGACACGAATTAGTAACAACCAACTGGAAATGCATGTGCAACCTACCCTGGTGCAACTTGATAAACCACTCGCGCAGGTGAACGGGGCGTACAACATGATTGCGTTGGAAGGAGATATCGTTGGGAAGACATGGTACTCCGGACTCGGGGCAGGGCAGAACCCAACCGCCTCCGCAGTTATCTCCGACCTGGTTGATACGGTTGCCGGACGAAACAAATTGATTTTCCCCTTTATGGATCTCTGGGACAGTCAACAGCCGCTGGAAGTTTTACCGGCAGAAAAAATCCGCCGTCGTTATTACATGCGGTTTAATGTCCTCGACCAACCCCATGTCTTCGCCGAGATGGCCGACATCCTGGGCCGCAATCAAATCAGCCTCGCCTCGATCATTCAACACGAGACTCCCGAAACAGGCGAAAGTAACACGGACGAGCAACAGGTCGTCCCGGTGGTCATCATGACCCACTTGACCACCGAAGGACAAATCCAGGCTGCCGACAAGGAACTTTCCGAACTAAAATCGCTGCTCCCCAACCGTGTGATTATGCCGGTGCTGGATTAAGGCCCCCAAAGCACACAAAATGAGTTCACAAAGGTGACCCAGAGAATGAGGCCTTAGAACTATGCCCCGCAAAATAAATGTCGGCATCATTGGTATCGGATTACTCGGTTCCGCCATTTCCGAACGGTTGTTAGCAGAGGGATTTGACGTTGTTGGATTTGATCTGAACGAAACAGCCCGGAACTGGTTTCGCCAACAGGGAGGGACTGCCGTCGACAGCCCAGCGGAAGTCCTCAAGCACGCATCCCGTGTCATTATTTGCTTACCGAACTCGAAGATTTCAGGCGAATTGTTACGGAACCTCGAATCAAGACTTCAACCAGAAGATCTCATCGTCGATGTGACTACCGGACATCCGGACGAGATGGCCTGCATGGGGGAACGGCTCGCTGCGCTCAACGTGGGTTATCTGGACGCAACCGTGGGAGGATCAAGCCAGCAAACTCGCGACGGTGAATCAATCATTATGGTAGGGGGGACACTTGAAAATATAGAACAGGGACGCGATGTGCTCGCTTGTTTCTCCAAAGAGCAATTCCATGTCGGTCCCTGTGGCGCGGGTGCGCGAATGAAGCTGGTGGTGAACCTGGTTCTCGGTCTCAATCGGGCGGTACTGGCCGAAGGGCTTTCGTTCGCCGAACGGAATGGGTTCGATCTTGAATTGGCCCTGGATGTGCTCAAAGCGAGCCCCGCCTGGTCGGTAATGATGGATAAAAAAGGGGAGAAGATGATTCACCAGAATTACGAACCCCAGGCCCGGTTGACTCAACATCTTAAAGATGTCTGCCTGATTCTGGATGTGGGCAAACATAACGACATCCCGCTCCCGCTTTCCGAAATTCACCGCCAGCTACTCGAAACCTCCCGAGATAAAGGGTTCGGAGATGCGGATAACTGTGCGGTCTTTGAAGCATACCGGACACAAAACGAGTAACTGCAACAAGTTCCCACTATTCGAAAAATCAGAAAAGTGAGGTCCGCGTATCCGCCTGCCAGGCTCCTTATGGTTAGAACCACATTGATCCTGTAAGTATCCCCTTCGGGAGGCCGGATGAATACGATCCATTCCACGGAGACAAACGCCGATCCGCAATCGGATCGAGAACGGCTGAATCGCTTCTTTGTCGATGGCGATGAGGTTGCGTTTGCCCAATTGGTGGAGAAGCACGCCCCGCTGGTGATGGGAATCTGTCATCGAATCCTGCGGGACCGTCAGGAGGCAGAAGATTGCTTTCAACAGGTCTTTCTCAAATTGGCGACAAAAGGCAAATCGATTCGCCAACATGATTCGTTGATCGGCTGGCTATTCACGGTCGCACAGCGCGAAGCCGTCCGACGATCACAGCGTCGAAACCGCCAGGTAACAACCTCTTTGGAGAATGAGCCGATGGAGCTCGCTTCGGAAATGTCCTCAGTGGAACAACTGGAAATAGCTCGTGCGCTGCAGGAGGAAGTAAGCCGGCTGCCAACCACGTATCGTGGCCCGATCGTGCTCTGTTACCTCGAAGGAAAATCGAGAGAGGAAACCGCACAGGAGTTAAACGCCTCCGATGCTTCGATCAAAGCGAGATTAACGCGGGGACGCGAACTGTTACGTAAGCGACTGTTTAAGCGGGGGCTGGTCTACGGAACTGCACTCGCCGCCTGGCAATCGACAAGCCCTCTCTCCGCCGGTCTGATTTCGGCTTCTCTCGTCACGCAAACGGTCACGTTATCCACAACAAACGCGGCTCTCTCAACAGGGTTAATGGGTTCTTCCTCCCTTTCTTCCTTTCACTCTGGAGTGCTTAAAGTTATGGCCCTGTCGAAAAGTTCAAAAATTGGAATCGGTGTGGTTGTTGTCGTTCTGGCTCTGCTGGGGGTATCGACGGCATTGTTGATGTCGGATTCGAGCAACGCCCCACCGGTGGCGGCCAACGCACCGGCGCCGGACATTCCGACAGAAACAACCGCCGAAAAACCGGCGCCACGTCCGAACCGGCCGACACCGATCGACTTCAACCAACTCCAACCCTACCATGCCGCGGCGGCCCGATTTGTGGACGCGATCGAAAGTCAGGATTACGACCGGGCTGTCGGATTGATGGAGTTCGTGGTCGTCAAAGAATCGGACCGGTATTGGGAGAGCGAAGAGTTTCTGGAATCTTACAAGGATTCTCTGGCCCGCCTCTGGTCCGCCATACCGGAATGGCCACTTCGTTTCACACACGCTTTCGTGGCCGAGGACAAGGCGCTGTTGTTTACGGAAGCGAAAACCCTCCGCTTTAATGGACGAACGGTGAACAACGCCACATTCGAAGTCCCCTGCACCTTGAATGAGGCGGGCGAATGGCGTGCGCAGGGCATCCATATGGAATCGCCAGATGTCCCTACCGATCGTGACCCCATCGGGCAGTTCATGCAAAGGTATCCGACCGCCCAAAGAATCGAACTTTCGCAGCCCTTCCCGTCAAAAGTAGAATGAGTAAGCGGGAATAAGTCTGATTGCAGAGTAAAATCGGGGGTGATCGCTAAAAAACCGGATCGGATTAATTCTTCTCTTTAATTCAAAGAACCAGGTCTCAGCGCCGATAGAGGTTTGACTTGCTTACTCAACATTTGCAGAACATGCGCCATCGTCAGAATCGCGTCGGCGGTGGGGAACAGGTTGTTGTACCAGAAGTAACCCTCGGTTCCGCCGGCCAATAACCCGTTCTGGGCAGCAAGTTGTTGGCTCGTTTCTTCGTGAGTCGTAATGCTGGTCAATACGGTTAAGCCTAACATCCGTAAAGTCGCAATCAACGTTTCGTGATCGGCAGCATTAAGTAACACTGGGCGACGGACATCAAGCAGTAACTCCGCGAGCATCAACGTCAATTCGTCGGAGCCGATGAGTTCGCCCTGTTCATCCAGTAACTGGCACCGCATGCCATCTTCTTCGATGAGAAAACCAAAGTCGGCGGAGTTTTCCTCGACGAACGATTTTAATTCTTGAACATCAATATCCTCCGCAGTGCGCATTACGACATGACGTGGGGAGAGGTTGATCGTTTTCAACGTGCAGGGGAGTGATTCGAACAATCGATCCAACGTCCGCAGAACCAATCGAGAGGGGGAAGCGACGGCGACGGTCAACGGACGCAGCGCGTGAAAATGTTTCCACAAACTCGCCTCGTAGGGGACAAACGCCTGGAATGTTCGTTGAGGGGGTGACTGTCGTTTGGGTCGCGAAGCGGGGTTTTCCCAACTCGACTGCAATGTGGAGAGTCTGCCCGGTAATGACCAGGGGACGGCTCCTGCACCGACAAAGTCCAATCCAATTGAGGAGGTCTCCGCGTTAGCCCCCGTTACCAGAATTCCGGAGGCTCCTTCCAGGTGATGGACGGTATGCAGGAAGCAAGGTTTGGTCGTCAAGCCAATGTCGATCACTTCGCACCCCATCAGGCGCAACCGGGAACAGACGCCCATCACCAGATCGGGGGCAGCGGGACGTTGATCGTAACCGACGACGACTTTTGGAGCGTGTACCGAATTTACGGTTCGCGGCCTCTTGCGAGGATCGGGTTCTCGCTCGCGTCGCCCCATCAACGGAGTTTGTTGCCATAACAGTCGAGCAAAGGCCGCCGTTAATTGTTCGGCCTTGGTACGGTTAATTTCATTGAGATAAACCCCACGCACTCCTTCGGACCGAAAGAGTTCTCCCGACGGAACGGGCTGTGGTTTGGAATTGGTCGCAACGGTTTTTCCTTTGGGGAGCGACACCGCCAGCGAACCGGTCTCCTGATTATGAGGACAATGTTGACACTTCGGGTAATAAGCAGCCAGACGAGAGAGATGAACCGCGCGGGATATCGGTTCGGTCTCCCCGGGACAACAATACTCAAGGACCGATTCCGACGACAGCGCCCCAAGCGGGCGCCGCTCCGGCAATCTCTCAGGCGGAGCTGGTTGGTGACCGGTGACCTCATTAAGAGGATCTAATTGAAATGGCGAGGTTCGTTCCGTCACAACTCGCAATTCTGTGGGAAAAATGAGATGATGGCTCTCGGGTTTTCGCTTCAACCGAAAACCCCATTTGTTTTGAAAGCCCAATGTGCTGTGAAAGACTGTATCTCAAAAGCCTGAACAGGGTCAACAAGGATTCGACCTGAATGCATGTCACTGATTATTTGGCCAAACCGACGGAAACAACGCTGAAACCGGTCATCGTCTTGTTTGGCGCCGACCGGTTTCTACAGCAGTCGGCCCTTAAGATCCTCACCGAACAACTGTTAGGAACCGACGACCCGGAAATGAGCCGGGTCGAGTTTACTGGCAAAGATGTCGATTTGCGGACCGTGCTCGATGAAGTCCGTACTATTTCGATGTGGGGAGATACCCGGCTGGTGGTCGTGGACGACGCCGATGATTTTGTCAGTACTCATCGGTCGGGGTTGGAAAAATATGTGGAGAAACCTTCTTCGAAATCAACCCTCGTTCTCAAAGTCAGTAAATGGCCCAAGAATACCCGGATCGCCAAACAAACAGCGAAAACAGGTTTGGAACTCGAATGCAGCCCACTCACGGGTGGAAAACTGGTTCAGTGGTTAATGACGGAAGCGAAACGACAGTATCAAAAGAAGATGGATCACGACGCCGCCCATCTGCTCGTCGAATTAATTGGCAATGACGTCGGTCAGGTTCAGCAGGAACTGGAAAAGCTGATCAACTACGTGGGAGAGGAACCAGCCATTCATCTGGAGGATGTCCGCAAGCTGGTCGGCGGTTGGAAAGCAGAAACGACCTGGGTGATGCTGGATGCCCTGCGCGACGGTGATCTCAATCACGCCCTTAAATGTTACGATCAATTGGCCACCGCCGGCGAAGCTCCCCAACGATTGCTGGGGGGCATCACCTTTACCTTCAAAAAACTGGTTCACGCGACGGAACTATCCCGTCACGGGTTACCCTTACCAGACGCTCTCCGCAAAGCGGGCGTCTTCCCCCGCGACATCAACGCCGCCTCCACCTACCTCCGCCGCATCGGCCGCCCCCGCGCCGAACGGATCCTGCAACTGTTACTCCAGGTTGATAGCGACCTTAAAGGGGGGTCACGGTTATCGGAACGGATTCAGATTGAACGGTTATTGTTACGGTTGGGGGCAAGTTGAAGCGTGAAGAACTTCGGCGTTTTATATGAGCTTCAAAGGCACGAAGAAATATCACTCCCCCCGGCACGCCACCACAAACTTGTCGAACAAGCGTTGTTGGATGGGATCGATTGCGGCGGTTAATTCGGGGTGCCATTGGATGGCGTAAAGCCAGTGGTGGTCGGGGCATTCGATCGCTTCGATGAGACCGTCGGCTGCGGTACCGACGACTTTCAGACCGTCGCCCAGTTTATTGATGGCCTGGTGGTGCCAGGAAGAGATACTGAACTCGTGGGCTTCGTATAAGGCGGCGAGATTGGAATCGGGATCGAGGGTCACATCGTGGGGGGTGGGTTCCCGAGGGGGCATGCGGTGATGGATCGTTTCTCCGTAGACATCCGGCACATGCGGATGCAGGGAACCCCCGCGAACCACATTGACCATCTGCAAACCTCGGCAAATCGCCAGCACGGGTTTATCCAGATCAAGAATCCGCACGGTGAGCGCCGCTTCGGAAGAATCCCGTTCTTCGTCGAGCATATAAATCGTCTCATGCATCTCCCCTTGATAACGACGTGGGTCGATGTCCCCTCCGCCCGCCAGAACGAAGCCATCAAGCTGATCGACCAGTTGTTCGAATTCCTGCTCCCCGGGTGGAATCAGTACCGGCAATCCCCCCGCCCGTCGAATGGAGTCCACATACTCACCGGGTAAACCAAACCGGTTCGATTCATCACGACCGTAGGTAGTAATGCCAATCAAAGGTGCGTTCATAGTGACCTGATTTGAAAGTAAAAGT
>JAGQQC010000439.1 GCA_020426395.1 Planctomycetaceae bacterium | reverse complement strand
TTCAATAGGACCGGAGAAAACTTTAGAAAATGTTCGTGAAGACCGCATTTTTTCTTATTGTGTTTGGGTAAGGGCTCCGGCAGTATGGATTGCATGATCAAGATAGCCAACGAAACACTGCCACAGTCCTGCCTATGTTATCTCGCGTTTCGCATTGCCTTCATGGAAACGCTGGAACGAATCATATTGGCAGATCAAATTGCCGAACGGAACTTGCGACATTTCGGTTACCTGACCGAAGTCCCTTTTCTGCAGGCGGTCCCTCCGCACGTCCAACTGGACCTGTTGGCTGAAACATGGGCCAAGCATTCCAGCGAGGATCCCAACGAAGCTAGCCTGGTTGACGAATCGGTCATCTACGCAGCTTGCGAAACGGCCGCGATGGTCGTGGATCGAGATCCTTCCGCTGTGAGCCGTTTCCTGAAACAAGGTCCGCTGGACGTTGCTGTCGAGGCCGACAACTTTCTCGCTTCAGAACTTCGGGCGTTGCATTTGAATCTTGGGAATGAGGGTGACTTCCTCATGATTTCCCAGTTCGAAGACATGCCTCCCCGTGAAGCCGCTTATATGAAAGAAAAATTCGGCTTGGATAACGACCGTCTGGAAGCGATGTTCGACGTCCTGGGACGTTGGAACCTCTCTCCGAATTTTCTCAGTAATCTTGAGAATCTGATGTCGGAAAAAGAGATTGCCCGAGTCGCCTTCGATCTGAATATCAAACATCCAGTTTGACCAGTCACGCTCCCGGGCATTCCCGTTCCTTGACAGGCTGCCAGAGAAAACCATTCTGAATATGGAAACCAGAGAGCAATTGCGCAACGTTCTTCGACTGCGATTGCAGGGCTGCTGCGAAATCCAGTATCCTTACTCATGGAATTGATCTCTTCCCCTTCCAGACCGAGTGATACGAGGACCAATGCCTCGTGCTTTGTGGAAGAATGGCTTGATCCTCTGGTTCAGTAATGGTTCATACACATCATCACCACGATCACGGAATTGGCTGTAGCCAACGCTACAATCGTGCGTTTGCGCTCGGGATGCTCCTGAATATCATCTATATCGTGATCGAAGCGATTTATGGTGTCTGGACAGGCTCATTGTCACTTCTGGCTGATGCGGGCCATAATTTGAGCGACGTTTTCGGGCTGGGCTTGGCATGGTCTGCTTTCTACCTGTCCAACCTGAAGCCGACAGATCGCCATACCTATGGGTGGGGAGCCTCGACCATTCTGGCCGCCCTGCTGAACTCGCTGATTTTGATTGCCGCTCTGGGAGGCATCTGCTGGGAAGCAATTACCCGGTTTGGTTCTCCTCAAGAAATTCCGGGCATGACGATTATCGTCGTCGCCTCAATTGGGGTCGTCATCAATACATTGACAGCCCTGCTCTTCATGAGGGACCGACATGAAGATCTCAACATCAAGGGAGCCTACCTGCATATGGCCGCTGATGCGGGTGTCTCGGTCGGGGTCGTACTCGGCGGGCTGGCAATCTACCTGTGGCAGGTCAACTGGATCGACCCCGTCCTGAGCTTACTGATCGCCGTGATCATCTTTATTGGTACCTGGGGATTGTTGAAGGACTCCTTAAATCTGGCGTTACTCGCTGTTCCCAAAAATATCGACACTACGGAAGTCCAGCAATCTCTCGAAAATCTGGAAAACGTGCACCATATTCACGATCTTCATATCTGGGCGCTTAGTACAACTGAAACAGCCCTGTCCGTGCACTTGGTCCTCACTGATGTCACCAAGAATGACGAGCTGCTTTCGATTGCTACCGAGATGCTCAAAGAGAAATTCAACATCGTGCAATCGACGATACAAATCGAACACGGAACCGCATTTGATTGCCCGCTGGAATCGTTAGCCACTCACTCTGAAAGTGATTTGGCCAGCGGTTTAAGCAAATAACCCGGAAATTGGTTCCGCGTAATAGATGTGGTGCGGACGATCGGTTTCGTCGTACCAGGCGGCAGTGGCGGGGATACCGAGGGCATCATAGATCGTGGCGGCGAAGTTCTCGGGGGTTTGTGGATCGGACGAAGGATAGCCCCCATGCTTATCAGAGGAACCAATCTCCCGACCTCCAGAAATACCGCCTCCCGCCATGAAGAGAGTCTGACAGGCGCCCCAGTGATCGCGACCAGGGAGGTCGTAGTGTTCGCGAAGATGCGAGATTTTGGGCGTGCGGCCAAATTCTCCTGCCATCACCACCATCGTCTCTTCCAGCAAACCACTTTCATGCAAGTCATCCAGTAGCGCAGAAACAGCTTGATCGGTGGGAGGGAAGAGATAGTTCTTGAGGTGAGGGAAAATGTTTCCGTGAGTATCCCAGGTTTCATCATTCCCCAGATTGACCTGCACAAGATTCACTCCATACTCGACCAGCCGCTTCGCCATCAGACAGGACCAACCAAACGAATGGCGGCCGTATCGATCCAGGATTTTATCGTCTGCGTTAGTGACATCAAAAACCTGTTGCACTTTTTTATCGGTGAGTAGCGAGATGACGCCCTGACGGTAACGATCGAACGATTCTGTATTTGCGTTTCGATCCCACTGACGACGCTGGTTTTCGATATTCTCCAGCAGGTTCATCCGCTTGAGCAGGCGGGGCTGAGTCATCCCATGCGATAACGTCAGATTGGGAGCCTGGAACTGCAATTGTTCATCATGCATGAATCCTTTCTGGTGGTTGAATTCATACAGCGGATAGGCTCCTTTGGTCTTCGCACTGAAGGGAGAAGCCTCAATGAACCAGGGATCTTTACGAGAACCCATCATGCCGGCAAACTGGCCGGGAATGACTCGACCGGTAGCATGGATCAGTTTTTCCGGCAGAACCACGGCGGGAGGCAAGTTATTGGACTGCGGCAACACTTGACCGGCAATGGCGGCAATCGAGGGCCAGTCCCCCGGCATCGGTTTAGTGCCATTAAATGTGGGGGAGACCACATTCCGCCCGGACAACATCACCATGTGCCCTTCGGAGTGTTCGTTATACTTATGTGTCAACGAACGAACGAGCGACCAGAGATGGGAACGCTGTGCCAACTGTGGAAGATGTTCGCAGATTTCGATACCCGGTGTGCTGGTCGGGATCGGTCGGAATTCTCCGCGGATATCGTCGGGGGCTTCAGGTTTGAGATCGAAGCTATCCTGTTGACTCAATCCGCCAGAGAGGAAGATATAAATAACCGACTTCGCTTTGATCTGAGGCCTCACAGGAGACGCAGAGGCTTCGCGCAGTGCCGCAAGGTGATTCATCCCCAAACCCATTAACCCAATCGAACCCGCTTGAATCGCGGCTCGACGGTTAAATTGTGGATGGGAGAAGCTGTTTACAGCAGCCATAACGAAACCCTGCTCCGTGAGAAGGAACTCATAAACATACCTTTATGAATACCTTAAACGGATTACGACACAACCTCAAGACCAAACTGAAGTTACCTTCAGAATTCCTTATTCCAGCACTTCCAGTTTGAAGTTGCGGAACCGGACTTCTGTCGGACCACCGGAATGAACCTGGAGTGCAAAGTGCCCGCGAACAAGTCCCCGGGGGTCGATTTTGTCGACGCACAGATTCCCATTGATCCAGGTTTTGATCTCATGTTCCTTCGCCTGAATCACATAAGTATTCCATTCCCCTTTACGGACATATTCTTCACCCGATTTTTCCCAGAGCAAGCCACGACGTTCTTCTTCGTACAGTTTGCCCCACCAACCGGGCCCGATATCGGCCTGGTAACCGAGGATTTCATGGAAGTTTCCCCGTGGACGGCTTCTGAACTGAATTCCGCTGTTCCCGACGTCATCGACTAACTTGACTTCAACCGTCAGT
>JAGQQC010000438.1 GCA_020426395.1 Planctomycetaceae bacterium | reverse complement strand
ATTTTTGTTGACAACTTCCCGCTGAAATGAATAATTAAATCACGTCATCTATTATTGTGTGTCAACTTTCATTTAGCGGGCAGCTATTATTTACCTTTCCGACACACGAAAACTCTTACCCGGGAAACTGGGTGAGAGTTTTTTTTTATGTACTTTCGGCCCCTTAGCCCAATCCAGGGAGAGCTTTTCTCCGGGTCTACAGAGGTGCCTTACGACTCTCCCCGCAGGCTCTTGCAGGCAGGATTCCTCGATTACAGAACCGAGCAATCATCCAGATTCCCGCGCAATACACCGAGGAAGTAAGGCGTTTCCAATGTTAAAGTGAATCGTATTTGTTACGATGCTGTAGGCTGTCACTTTCAGGTCGCGACCTGTATCGAACGTACCCTTGATTTTCGCCCCTCACAAACGGGTGACATCCCCACAAAGAAACCGTTTTTACAGAAAAAACCTGCCTGAATTCGCAAGGAAAACTTGGCTTTCTGAGCAGTTACACAAAATACAAAATGGAGGCGGCCTGTTGTTTCCTTACAGCCGGCTCTGCCGAAGGAGTTCAGTGAGACCACGCCAGAAGGAAACCCCTTCTCCCCTCACGACTCCTTTGACGTCACTGGAAAGAATATTCTCACGATGTCTTTAGATCCTTATCAACTTTGCCCCTGCGGATCCGGAAAGAAGCTGAAGTTTTGTTGCACGGCCCTCACCGACATTATGGAAAAGGTGCAAGCGGCTCAGGAAAAAGGAAATGTCCGTCAGGCCCAGCAACTGATCGCCAAACAATATGATCCGGAAAATCCCGTCGCCTGGGCGTGCATCGCTCATGCCTCCATGTTGATCGAACAAGGAAACATTGAGGAAGCCCGCGGGGTCTTGCAAACTTTGCTGAAACAGAACTCGGAACACCCCGCCGGCATTGGCCTCTACGCGATGACGGCCGCTCTCAGCGGGAAGTTTCAGGAATCGAAGTCGGTCATCTACAACGTCTTTCAATCCGGTTCCGGTCTGCTCCCTGACCTGGCCAGTGAAGTTGCTTCGGCTGTTTCGGCGCACTTTGCCCGGCAGCAATCCTGGATGGCCGCACGGGCCTATCTTGTTCTCGCCATGCGACTGGCTCCCAAAGAAGCAAAACAGGATTGCTTCTATGAACTGATGTCGTTCGATGCCAACTACACTATTCCTTACCCGTTCCGAAGTGGTCAACCGCTCGCTTCCTTCTCCGGAGACGAGGACGACCGCAAAGAAGACCGCAAGGCTCACAAACTGGCTGACCTGGGTTGTTACGCTCCTGCCGCCCGTATTTATACGAAGCTGATCGAAAAACATCCGGAAGAGTCACTGCTCTATCAAAATGCGGGACTCTGCCACGCCTGGGATGGTGACGAGGCTCAAGCCGCGCACTATCTGCACAAAGCGGCTGATTTGACGAACGACGTCGGTCGGGCTGTAGAACTGGAAACCTTATCCCAACTTCTCGCCTGGAACTGTGTCGAAGAAAGCGTGGTCCCTGAGTCGGCTCATTATAACGTTTCGTCGATCTCTCGATTGCTGACAATTCTTTCTGATGCCGAATGTACTCAAAGGATCGGTCAACAACAGCGTTCTCAAATCGAAGAGTGGGCAGAAGCCGGCTTTGAAATTCTCGATCGCCCCGTACTCAGCTCGGACTTTGAAAATGTCCAGCCCGACGATGTCCCAATCGTTCTGGGAGAAGTCTTTATTCTGAAAGAGACTCCCGATGCAACGGAAGAGAAACGAGTCATTCTGAGCGCCGATTCCCATGACCGATTGGAAGAGACGATCAAAATCGTCAAGGACATTCTGGGCGACACTCTTTCCCTGGAAGATGAAAGCCGCGACGAAGCCCTCGACGAACTCGCCAAACCTCCCGGGATCCCCAAGGAACATCAAACTTATTACTGGCGATGGAGTTTCCCTCCCAAGTTTCCGCCCAAATTGCGCATGGAAACTTTCCTGAAAAAATGGGAAGGACAAGTTTACGATCAATGGCTAAAGACCTCTCAATCGGTTCTTGATAATCAGGCTCCCGATCAACTGGAAGCCAATTCGCCGCGGAAATATGCCGCAGCGTATGTTCTGGATGCGTTGAGCGGTCAACGCCAATTGCCACTCGATCTTTCGAGGCTGTTAACCGAACTGAAACTGGAGCCCCTCACTCAGCTCAAACCGGATAGCGAACAGCCGCTTTCTTCATTAACAGCAATGCAGTTTAACCGGCTCGATTTCAGCGATCTCTCCGACGATGAGATGCTGAATATCATGAACCGGGCCTTGCTGACTCATTACGGCCCTATGCTGGAAGCGATTTTGACGGACCTTCTGGAAAATCGACCTGGTTGCGCAGGTAAATTTGATCGCTTCCGCGCTTATCGCACTCTTTCCCAAGTAGCCTTGTTCTATAACAACGAAGAAGCTGCTCTCCAATGGGTCGAAAAAGCTTTGAAGGAAGCAGGCGAGTTGGAGAATTCGTTCGAGCCAATTTTTGAGTGGAAGCTACGCAAACTGACGATTCTTCTACGCGATCCGAAACGGCCCGAAGTTCGAGAACTGGTAACGTCGATGCAGCAGTATTACGGATCCAAAATTCCCGAGTTCAATAAAATGCTCGCCGGATTGCAGTCCGATCTTGAGCTGGAAGTCGGCATACTCACCCCCGATGCCGGTGGCGACGACCTCACTGGAAACGAAGGGGTCTGGTCACCCGATCAAGCCGAACCGAGTGGTGATGCCGGTAAAAAGCTCTGGTTACCGGGACAGGATTGACCGTTCCAACATGCGAACCTGAAGTGAATCATTTATTCAACTTCAATTCGCTGCGGTACTGTTCCAATAGATCTTGAAGATGCGCCGCGACTTGTCGGCGCAGTTTTTTGGGTTTGATCACTTCGGCTTGATTACCGTAGCCGAGAATCCACCAGATAATCTCTCCCAAACCTTCCACTTCAACCTGGAAAGTCAACGTCCCGTCTTCGTTCCAGCTTGTCTGTTGAGTCTTGTGCCAGGTCACTTCCGCCACATTGCGCGCGACCAGCGGTTGAAAACGGATTTCAACCGTATGTTTCTCTTTTGGTTCTCGAATCAGATGCCAGGCATTTCCCAAGTATCGTTCCAGGCTGAACCGCTGGGGAATTTTATAGGTGCTTTCAAGCGTTTGAGAATTACGAATACGTCCGACATGAAAAGTTCGTGTCTCTCGATGTAATGAAGAACGTCCGATCAAATACCAACTACGACGACTGAATAAAACCCGATACGGGCTGCAAACCGTGCTGATCTCTTTTCCGTCCGTGAAACTGTCGTACTGAATTCGTATCTGGCGACGATCAACAATACCCTGCAAGATACGTTCGAAATGAGGTTCCGCTTCTTTGAACTCCCCACGAGAATCAAGCTTCAATGTGATCGCCGAGGAAATTTCACCGACGTAATCGCGCAGATGTCGCGGCAAGTTACTCAACAGTTTGAAACTGGCTTCACGTGCAGCAGCCTGAAAGGGAATTCCCTGCTGATGGTCTCCCAAACCCTGACAGAGTAATAACAACGACAATGTTTCATTCAACTTGAGATCCATGGGAGGGAGAAAGAAATTCCCAGGCAAAGTGTAACCCTGGCGATCTTCCAGAAATTGAATCTGCACACCGGAATCCTGCAAGATGCGAATATCACGGAAGACCGTCCGCCGGCTGATCCCACAGAGCTCGGCAAGTTGCGCGGAATTATACGCGCGCCCGGATTGCAGCAGATCCAGCAACCGGACCAGGCGCTTGATACGAGTTTCGGCAGACATGAGTGGTGATAAGTTCCCGGAGGCCGTACAGAGCTTTTTTAGTTTTCATAAATTTCCCTTA